>NZ_JAWLFS010000293.1:0-3302 GCF_041685465.1 Rhodosalinus sp.
GGCCAGCCCGACCCGGAGGCACGCGGCGAGGGGAGCGTGGCGATCCTCTTCGCCGAGGACGCCTGCGCGGTGGGTTTCCGGGTGCACACCGAATACGTCGACGCCTTCGGCACGACCCAGGGCCACGAGGGCGAGATCGACGCCACCTTCTACGCCCGCGACGGGGCGGAGATCGGGCGCGTGACGATCACGGCGCCGGAGGGCATCTCGGCGCATGGAGTGCTCGACGCCGAGGCCGCCATCGCGGGGCTCACGCTCGAGAACCGCGACCCGGGCGGCGTCTCCTTCGACGATCTGCGCTTCGGCTGCCCGGCGCCCACCGGGTGAGCTTGACGCCCCGCGCGGAGGGGGCGATGGTCCGCGCGACGCGGCCCGCCGGGCCGGGCACCGAGACGGGAGGGACGGCATGGCCAAGGGCTACTGGATCGCGCGGATGGAGGTCACGGACCCCGAGGCCTACGACCGCTACCGCGCCGCGAACGCGGAGGCCTTCGAGAAATACGGCGCGCGCTTCGTCGTCCGCGGCGGCGCGCAGGAGACGCGCGAAGGGGCGTGGCCGGCGCGCTCGGTGGTGCTGGAGTTCCCGAGCGTGGAGGCCGCGCGGGCCTGCTACGACAGCCCCGAATACCAGCGCGCCAAGGCGCTCCGCGAGGGCGCGGCGGAGGTCGACCTGATCATCGTCGAGGGCTACGCGGGCTGATGTTCCGCGAGCTCGTCGCGCGCCTCACGCAGCCGGCGCCGGAGCCGCTGCCCGAGGCGGATGTGCCGCACGCCCTCGCCGCGCTGCTGGTGCGGGTGGCGAAATCCGATCAGGTCTATCGCGTCGAGGAGATCGCGCGCATCGACCGGAGTCTGGCCGCACGCTTCGGGCTCGATCCCGTGGCGGCCGCGAAGCTCCGCGCCGAGGCCGAGCGGCTGGACCACGAGTTGCCGGAGACGGACCGCTTCGCCGCCGTGCTCCGCGACTGCGTGCCCTATGCCGAGCGCCTCGGCATCCTCGAGGCGCTCCGGGAGGTGATGATGGCCGACGGCGTGGCCGCATCCGAACAGCAGGCCGCCGTCGCCGCGATCGAGGCGGCGCTCGGCATCGCGGAGTACGACAGCGCGGCGCTCCGCGACAGCGCGCGTTCGATCCCCTGAGCCGTCGCGCCCGGGTCGGTGACGCCTGAACCATTGGCGCGACCGGCCCGCGCGGCTATATGCCCCCCATGTTCGCAGATTTCCTCAAGCGTCTCACCGCTCCCGAGCCCGAGCCCCTGGCCGACGACGACGCCCGCCTCGCGCTCACCGCGCTTCTCGTGCGCGTCGCCCGCTCCGACGGCGACTACGCCGAGGAGGAACGCCGCATGATCGGCAAGATCGCCGCCGAGCGCTTCGGTCTCTCGCCCTTCGAGGCGCAGAAGCTCCAGTCCGAGGCCGAGACGCTGGAGGCGGAGGCGCCCGACACCGTGCGCTTCACCCGCGCCATCAAGGACGCCGTGCCCTACGACGATCGCCTCGGCGTGATCGAGGCGCTCTGGAAGGTGGTGCTCGCCGACGGGGTGCGCGACGATCACGAGAACGCGCTGATGCGGCTGGCCACCAACCTGCTCGGCGTCTCGGACGTGGACAGCGGGCGGGCGCGCCGCCGCGTCGAAGCCGGCGGGTGATCGCCGCGCTGCCGATGTATGCCCGCCCCGAGACGGCGGGGGCGACCGCGCGACTCTGGACCGCCATCCGCGACGCGCTTGGCGAGGGTCCCGAGCGGCTGACCGAGGCGGGAGACCTCCGGGCGCTCTGGGAGGCGCCGGACCTCCTTCTGGCGCAGACCTGCGGGCTGCCCTACCGGGCGCGGCTGGCGGATCGCGTGGCGCTGGTGGGCACGCCGGATTTCGGCCTGCCGGGCTGCGCGCCGGGGTGGTACCGCTCGGTCTACGTGACGCGGGCGGACGGGCCCGACGATCTGGATGCGCTGCCCGCGCCGCGCCTCGCGGTGAACGAGGCGCTCTCGCAATCGGGCTGGGCCGCGCCGGCGGCGCATTTCGCGGCGACGGGCCGGAGCTTCGGCGCCGTCACCATCACCGGCGCGCACGCGGCCTCGGCCGCCGCGGTGGCCGAAGGAGCGGCGGACCTCGCCGCGCTCGACGCGCAGACCTGGCGCCTCATTGCCCGGCACGACCCGGTGGCGCAGGGGCTCAAGGTCATCGGCGCGACGCCGCCCTCCCCCGGCCTGCCGCTGATCACGGCGCGCGGAGACGACGCGGCGCGGATCGCGCGGGCGGTGGCGGCCGGCATCGCGGCGCTTTCGCCGGACGACCGGGCGGCGCTGGACCTGCGCGGCCTCGTGGCGATCCCGTCGGCGGTCTATCTGGCGCAGCCTGCGGCCCCGCCCCTGCCTGCCGCCTGAGCATCGGGCAGAGCGCGGCCACCGCACGATCTTCCTTCGCGTTCGTCATTGCATCCTGCGGCGTTTTGCGCCCTAGTGCCCCTGTTCACGGAAACGTCACGAGACGCGCCTTGCCCGATCAGCCGCCCGTCATCGAGGTCCGCGACCTGCACAAGGCCTACGACGCGCTCGAGGTGCTCAAGGGCGTGAGCCTCACGGCGCGCCGTGGCGAGACCCTGGCGCTCATCGGCTCCTCCGGCTCGGGGAAATCGACGCTGCTGCGCTGCCTGAACCTGCTGGAGGACAGCCAGCAGGGCGAGATCCTCTTCAAGGGCGAGCCGGTGACCTGGCGCGGCACGGGCCTCGACCGGCACCCGGCCGACCAGGCGCAGGTGATCCGCATCCGCACCAACCTGTCGATGGTGTTCCAGCAGTTCAATCTCTGGGCGCACATGACCATCCTGCAGAACGTGATGGAGGCGCCGCTCACGGTGCTGCGCCGCGACCGGGCGGAGGTGGAGGGCGCCGCGCGCGGCTATCTCGACAAGGTCGGCATCGGCGACAAGGCCGACGCCTGGCCCGCGCAGCTCTCGGGCGGGCAGCAGCAGCGCGCGGCCATCGCGCGCGCGCTCTGCATGGAGCCCGAGGCGCTGCTCTTCGACGAACCGACCAGCGCGCTCGACCCCGAGCTCGAGCAGGAGGTGGTCCGCGTCATCAAGGACCTCGCCGCCGAGGGACGCACGATGCTGATCGTCACCCACGACATGAAGCTCGCGGCCGATGTCGCGAGCCACGTGATCTTCCTCCACCAGGGTCTGATCGAGGAGGAAGGTCCGCCCGAGGCGCTCTTCGGGGCGCCCAAGTCGACGCGGCTGCAGGGCTTCCTGTCCTCCACCCGCGCCGCCTGAGAAACGTGAAACCAGAGAGGGAGTGCAGA
>NZ_JAWLFS010000061.1:0-3096 GCF_041685465.1 Rhodosalinus sp.
CGACGGGCTGATCATCACCGGCGCCCCGATCGAGCATCTGCCCTTCGAGGAGGTCACCTACTGGGACGAGCTGCGCCGCGTCTTCGACTGGACGCAGACCCACGTGCACTCGACCTTCGGGGTCTGCTGGGGCGGCATGGCGATGATCCACCACTTCCACGGCGTGGCGAAGCACCTGCTGGACGAGAAGGCCTTCGGCTGCTTCCGCCATCGCAACCTCGCCCCCGCCTCACCCTACCTGCGCGGCTTCTCCGACGAGCTGCTGATCCCCGTCAGCCGCTGGACGGAGATGCGCCAGGCCGAGATCGACGCGGTGCCGGCGCTCGCCACGCTCATCGGCTCGGACGAGGTGGGCCCCTGCCTCGTGGAGGACCCGGACCACCGGGCGCTCTACGTCTTCAACCACCTCGAATACGACCGCGACACGCTCAAGCAGGAGTACGATCGCGACGTGGCCGACCACATCTCGACGCGCATCCCGGTGAACTACTTCCCCGAGGACGATCCCGCGCGCGCGCCGTCGAACCGCTGGCGCAGCCACGCGCATCTCCTCTACGGCAACTGGATCAACGAGATCTATCAGTCCACCCCCTTCGAGATCGACGCCATTGGCGCTTAAGGTCGGCCTCTGGCTCCTGCTCGCCCTCGCGCTTTTCGCGGCGGTGACCCTCTGGCGCGCCCGGGCGCACGAGGCGCGGGCCGAGGCGCGCTGGCCGCCCTCGGGCCGGATCGTCGAGGTGCAGGGGCACCCGGTGCACCTGCGCGAGATGGGCGACGGGCCGCCGCTGGTCCTGATCCACGGGGCGAGCGGGAACCTGCGGGATTTCACCTTCTCGCTGGCCGAGCGCCTCGCCGCGCGCTACCGCGTCATCGCGCTCGACCGGCCCGGCCTCGGCTACACGCCGCGGCTCGGCGACGGGGGCGCCTCGATCGTGGCGCAGGCGGATCTGCTGGCGCGGGCGGCGGCCCAACTCGGCGCGGAGCGGCCGATCCTGCTGGGCCACAGCTACGGTGGCGCGGTCGCGCTCGCCTGGGCGGTGCACCACCCTGAACGCGTGGCGGCGCTCGTGCCGCTCGCCGCCGCCTCCAACCCCTGGGAGAGCGACCTCTCGCTCTACTACCGGCTGACCTCGCACTCCTGGCTCGGGCCGATGGCGGTGGCGCTCATCGCCGCCTGGGTGCCGGACCGGGTGGTCGAAGAGGCAGTGGCCGGGGTCTTCGCCCCGCAGGAGGTGCCCGAGGGGTACGCCGCCCATTTCGGCCCGGGCCTCGCGCTGCGCCGCGCCACCCTGCGCGAGAACGCGCTGCAGCGGGCTTCGATCAACGCAGAGATCCGCGATCTGCACACCCGATACGGCGCGATCGACGTGCCGACCGAAATCCTCCACGGCGATGCCGACATGACCGTGGGCCTCTCGATCCATTCCGAGCCGCTGGCGACGCAGATCGCGGGCGCGCGGCTGACGGTGCTCGAGGGCGTCGGCCACATGCCGCACCACGCGCAAGAGGACGCGGTGGCCGCCGCGGTGGACCGGGCCGCGGCGCGGGCCGGATTGCGCTGACCGGACGCGGCCCCCATTATCGGGTGAAAAGGACGCGGCGATGCCCCTGCCCTTCGACGGCGCGATCACCGACTATTACGAGACCGAGGCGCCGGAGGCGATCCGCGCCGCCATCGCGCGTGCCGGCGACGACAGGGCGCGGCTCATCGGCGACGGCTTCCCCTATGCGCGAGCCATGAAGAAGAAGGCCTACAAGGCGCGCCTCGGCGACCTGCAGGTCGAGCTCGCCAAGCTGCAGCGCTGGACCCGCGACACGGGCGCGCGGGTCGTCGTCCTCTTCGAGGGGCGCGACGCGGCCGGAAAGGGCGGCACGATCAAGCGTTTCCGGGGCGAGATGAACCCGCGTGTCGCGCGCCTCGTCGCACTTCCTGCGCCCTCGGACCGCGAGGCGACGGAGTGGTACTTTCAGCGCTACGTCCGCCAGCTCCCCTCGGCGGGCGAGATCGTGCTCTTCGATCGCTCCTGGTACAACCGCGGCGTGGTGGAGCATGTCTTCGGCTTCTGCACGGCGGCCGAGCGCGCGCATTTCTTCCACCAGGTGACCGACTTCGAGAAAATGCTCGTCGACGACGGCGTCGTGCTGGTGAAGCTCTGGCTCAACGTCTCGCGTGCCGAGCAGCTGCGCCGCTTTCTCGCGCGGGAGCGCGATCCGGTGAAGCAGTGGAAGGTCTCGCGCATCGACGTCGAGGGCCTGCGCCGCTGGGACGCCTATACCGACGCCATCCGCGAGACGCTGGGGCGCACGCACACGCCGCGCGCGCCGTGGTATGTCGTCCGCTCCGACGACAAGCGCCGCGCGCGGCTGGAGGCGATCCGCGCCGTGCTCGCCCGGCTCGACTACGCGCACAAGGACCCGGAGGCGCTGGGAGAGCGCGATCCGGGGATCCTCGGCGGGCCGGAGCTCTGGCGCGATGGGTAAGCGTGGCTACCACCACGGCAACCTGCGCCAGGAACTCGTCGAGGCCGCGCTGCGGCTGATCGAGGCGCGGGGGCCGCAGGGCTTCACCCTCTCGGAGGCGGCGAAGCAGGCGGGCGTGACACCGGCGGCGGTCTACCGCCACTTCGAGGGGCGCGAGGACCTGATCGCCGAGGGCGCGCGCCAGGGCTACGAGATCTTCGCCGAGGTGATGGGCCACGCCTACGAGACGGGCCAGCCCTCGGCGCTCGCCGCCTTCGAGGCGACGGGGCGCGCCTATCTCGCCTTCGCGCGGCGCTATCCGGGCCACTACATCGCGATGTTCGAAAGCGGCATCTCGATCCAGCGCACGCCCGAGCTCGCCGCGGCGGCGGACCGTGCCTGGGGCGTGCTGCAGCGGGCGGCGGAGGAGCTGTCGCAGCACATCCCGCCCGAGAAGCGCCCGCCGCCGGCGATGTTCTCGGCGCATGTCTGGGCGATGAGCCACGGCGTCGTGGAGCTTTTCGCGCGCAACTCGCCCGGCACGCAGTCGCCCTTCCCGGCCGAGGAGCTTCTGGAAAGCGGCATCGGCGTCTACCTGCGCGGCCTCGGGCTGATCCCGCCGGACGAGTGAGCGGG
>NZ_JAWLFS010000061.1:3196-13675 GCF_041685465.1 Rhodosalinus sp.
CCTCAGCGCTTCGAGAACTGGAAGCTGCGGCGGGCCTTGGCGCGGCCGTACTTCTTGCGCTCGACCACGCGGCTGTCGCGGGTGAGGAAGCCCGCGGCCTTCAGCGCGGGGCGCAGGGCCGGATCGTAGTACTGCAGCGCGCGCGAGATGCCGTGCTTCACCGCGCCGGCCTGACCCGAGAGGCCGCCGCCCTTGACGGTGCACATCACGTCGAACTGGTCCTCGACCCCGGCCACCTGGAAGGGCTGGCGCAGGATCATCTGCAGCACGGGGCGCGCGAAGTATTCCTTGATCGGCTTGCCGTTGACCTGAACCTTGCCGGAGCCCGGCTTGATCCAGACGCGCGCCGTGGCGTCCTTGCGCCGGCCCGTCGCGTAGGAGCGTCCGAGCGCGTCGCGCACCGGCTCACGGGTGACTGCCGTCTCCTCGACCGGGGGCGTGCCGGCCACCGCATCGAGCCCTTCGAGGGATTTGATCTCTTCCGCCATTACGTCGCCATCCGGGTGTTCTTGGGGTTCATCGCCTTCAGGTCCAGCGCCTCGGGCTGCTGCGCCTCATGCGGGTGCTCGGCCCCGGCGTAGACGCGCAGGTTGCCCATGATCTGGCGCGAGAGGCGGTTGCCGGGCAGCATCCGCTTGACGGCCTGGGTGACCACGCGCTCGGGATGCGCGCCGGTCAGGATCTGGTCCTTGGTGCGGGACTTGATGCCGCCGGGATACCCGGTGTGCCAGTAGAACTTCTCGTCACGCTTCTTGCCGGTGAGCTGCACCTTGTCGGCGTTGATCACGATGACGTTGTCGCCGCAGTCCATGTGCGGCGTGAAGCCCGGCTTGTGCTTGCCGCGCAGCCGGGTGGCGACGATCGAGGCGAGCCGGCCGAGCACGACGCCTTCGGCGTCGATCACGATCCATTTCTTCTCGATGTCCGCCGGGGTCGCTGAATAGGTCTTCATCCGGGGGTGTTCCTCGTATCTGTCACGCGTCCGCTTGGGCCCCTCGGCCCCGCGGTCGGGATGGCGTGGTTATACGGGCGCCGCGCGCACAGTCAAGCGCAGGTGACGGCATTTCCACATTGCAAATCAGTGAGTTGCAATAAAGGTATCTAGATACCCCACGTACCTCCTATTCCGGCTGGCAGATCTGCCCCTGCGCCGCCGCCCGCCCGGTGCGCCAGAGAAGCCCGACGACCACCGCCCCGAGGAGGACAAGCGCCGCCGTCCCGATCCAGACATGCGCGGGCGACTCCGCCAGCGCGCCGTGTCGGAAGGAGGCGATGGAAAGCGCCGCGATCGGGAAGGAGAGCGCCCAGAAGCTGAGCGCGAAGGGCAGCCGCGCGAGCTTGGGCACCTGTACCGCCACGAGCGCGGCGAAGACATAGGCCGCGTTCAGCAGGATGCGCGCGAAGGGATCGACGCCCCCGGTCAGCTGCACCCACGCGAGATAGGCCACCGCCGGCGGCGCGATCAGGATGACCAGCGTCGGAAAGAGCCGCGCCGGGACGGGATCGTGAAAGACCAGCCGGTTGAAGACCAGCGTCAGCAGCACGATCCAGAAGATCAGCCCGGCCGAGAAGAAGAGCCACGAGACCTCCACGTAGCCGAGCGGCACGCCCGCGACCGGCACGATCACGTTGCCGACCGCCGGGATGAACCACGCCGGTGTCAGGTGGCCCACCTGAAAGCTCCGATGCCCGATCCAGCCGGAGACCACGGCGAGCGTCAGCACCGCCTGCCCCACGACCCCCGCCCACCAGACCACCCGCGCGGCTCCGGGATAGGCCGCCAGCAGCCCCGTCGCGATCAGCAGGAGCGAGATCGAGATCGCCGGGAAGAAGGCGAGGCGCACGGGATGGTGCCACTCCCATGACACGGCGTCGGCGTGGCGAAGGCACTTCGTGACATAGAACACGGCGATGCCGAGGAAAGCGGCCACCGCGATCCAGAGCACCGCCTCGGACGCGCGCGCGAGCGCGGGCCACGGCACGCTGCCCGCGTGCAGCGCGAGGCTGAGGCCCATCAGCCCCATCACCATCGCGAAGAAGCTGATCGGAAAATGCTCCAGCCGCTGCCGCGTCTCCGGCCCTGCCGTGGTGTCCTGCATGTCGGTCGCTCCCTTGCCTGCCCCGTCCCTCGCGCGGAGGGTGCGCCGCCGCCTTGACGCAAATCAACCCTCCCCTGCGCATGCGGGATTCGCGGTTCCATTCGATCGGGGCGGCACGGACGCGGGCACCGTCCCGAACGGGCAGAGGCACCGATCGACGGGGGCCGCGCGGGGCATGCCGGGCTGCCATCCCGGGGCCTGCGCCCTTGGGCCGCGCGGCCGGGTCAGCCGGCCTGACTGACCGCCGGCGCGTCGTCCTCCTCGTCGCCGCCGGCCTGGCGACCGCCGCGCGTGCTGACCACGCCGAGCGACTTGAGCTTGCGGTGAAGCGCGCTGCGTTCCATCCCGACGAAATTCGCGGTGCGCGAGATGTTGCCGCCGAAGCGGTTGATCTGCGTGAGCAGGTACTCCCGCTCGAAGGCCTCGCGCGCCTCGCGCAGCGGCAGCGTCGCCACCTCGCCGGAGAGCACGACGCGCCCCTCGCCGGCGCGTGGCTGCGGCTCCTGCGGCAGTTCGCGGGCCTCGATCGGGCCGGTCCCGTCGCCGAGGATCAGCACCCGCTCGACGAGATTGCGAAGCTGGCGGACGTTGCCGGGCCAGAGCATCGTCTGCATGAGCGCCAGCGCCTCGCCCGAGACCTCGCGCAGCGGCAGGCCCTGCGTGGCGTTGGCCTCCTCGATGAAGTGTTTCGCGAGGAGGGGGATGTCGTCGCGCCGCTCCTCGAGGGAGGGCACCTCGATCGGCACCACGTTCAGCCGGTGGAAAAGCTCCTGCCGGAAGTGGCCGGCGGCGATCTCGGCCTCGAGATCGCGGTTCGTCGAGGATATCACGCGCAGGTCCACGCGCACCTTGTCCGCGCCCCCGAGCCGCTGGAAGGTCTGATCGACGAGCACGCGCAGGATCTTCGATTGCGTGCCCGGCGGCATGTCGGCCACCTCGTCGAAATAGACGACGCCGCCGTGCGCCTCCTCCAGAAGGCCGGGCTCGACCCCGCGCTCGGGCGTCTCGCGGCCGAAGAGAACCTCCTCCATGCGCTCGGGGGCGATCGCGGCGCAGTTCACCGTGACGAAGGGCGCCTGCGCGCGCGCCGAGCGGGCGTGCACGTAGCGCGCCGCCACCTCCTTGCCGCAGCCGGCGGGGCCGGTGAGCATCACCCGCCCGTTCGACTTCGTCACCTTGTCGAGCTGCGCCATGAGCCCGCGGAAGGCCGCGCTTTCACCGATCATTTGCGCCGCGCGTGTCTCGCGGCGCTTGAGCGTCTGGTTCTCGCGGCGCAGGCGCGAGGTCTCCATCGCGCGGCGGATCACCACGAGAAGCTGGTCGATGTTGAACGGTTTCTCGATGAAGTCGTAGGCGCCCTGCTTGATCGCCGCGACGGCGATCTCGATGTTGCCGTGGCCGGAGATGATGACCACCGGCACGTCCGGGTTGTCGCGCTTGACCGTCTTCAGGATGTCGATGCCGTCCATCCGGCTGTCCTTGAGCCAGATGTCGAGGATCAGCAGCCCCGGCGGCTCGGCGTTGATCGCCGCCATCGTCTCCTCGGAGTTGGCGGCGAGGCGGACGGAAAACCCCTCGTCCTCGAGGATGTCCCCGATCAGCTCGCGGATGTCGCGCTCGTCGTCGACGATCAGAATGTCGCTCATGTGTCCCCCGTTATTCCTTCGCTTTCAATTTCAGGCGCCGCGCGGACCGGCAGCGGCAGGCGGATCACCGCCATCGCCCCGGCGCGGCTCTGTCCCTCGAACACGGGCGCGTCCTCGAGCGTGAGGGCCCCGCCGTGTTCGTCCACGATCTTCTTGACGATGGGCAGGCCGAGACCCGTGCCCTTCTCCCGCGTGGTAACATATGGCTCGAAGAGGCGCGTCCGATCCTCGGGCAGCCCCGCGCCGCTGTCGGCGATCCGGATCACGGCCTCCTCCGCGCCGGCCACCATCTCGACGCGGATCACCGCGGCGTGATCCGCCGGCGCGCCCGCCTCGCGAAGCGTCTCGATCGCCTCTCCGGCATTCTTCAGAAGGTTGGTCAGCGCCTGCCCGATCATCGTGGCGTCGAGCTCTGCCATCACCGGTCCCTCGGGAACAGCCGTCTCGAAGCGCACGCCGGGCTGCCCGGCCTCCTGCATCTCGACGACGTCGCGCAGGAGCTGGGCGAGATCCTCCCGCCTGCGGTCCGGTTCGGGCATGCGCGCGAAGCGCGAGAACTCGTCCACGATGCGGCGCAGGTCGTCGGTCTGGCGCACGATCCGCTCGGTCATGCCGGACAGCTGCTCGGCCTCCGCGGCGTCGAGCTTGCCGCCGAACTTGCGGCGGATGCGCTCCGCCGAGAGCTGGATCGGCGTCAGCGGGTTCTTGATCTCGTGCGCGATGCGCCGCGCCACGTCGCCCCAGGCGGCCATGCGCTGCGCGGCGACGAGGTCGGTGACGTCGTCGAAGGCGACCACGTAGCCCTCGAGGCCCCGGTCCTCGCGGCGCCGCGGCGCGATGCGGACGAGAAGGTTTTCCATGCGCCCGTCGCGGCTCACCTTCACCTCTTCCTGCGCCACCTCGGCGCGCCCCGAACGCACGCGCTCGAAGACGGGGCCGAACTCCGGCACGGCAAGGCCGATGGGCAGCGAGCGTCGGCTCTCCTCCCAGCCGAGGAGGCGTTCGGCGGAGCGGTTGACGAAGGTGACGCGGCCCGCGGAATCGAGCCCGACGACACCGGACGTGACGGAAGACAGCACCGAATCGAACAGCCGCCGCCGGCGCTCGATCTGGCGCGTGTTCTCGAGAAGCGTCTCGCGCTGCGCATGAAGCTGGCGCGTCATCTGGTTGAAATACTGCCCCAGCATCGAGATTTCGTCGTCGCCATCCTCCTCGCGCACCTGCACGTCGAGATCGCCGGTGCCGACGCGCTGCGCCGCCGCCGTCAGCCGCCCGACCGGCCGCGACAGCCGCTCGGCGAACCAGAGGCCGAGCCAGATCGCCGCGAGGATCAGGATCACGGCGAAGCCGAGGTAAAGCAGACCGAACTCGAACAGGACACGCCCCCGCTCGTTTTCGAGCTGCTGGTAGAGCCGCACGGTCTCCTGCGTCTCGTCGAGCAGGCTCAGCAGGTCCCCGTCCACCTCGCGGCTGACATAAAGCCAGCGGTCGGCGAAGGCGTCGAGCGGCACGAGCGCGCGGAACTCGTTGTTGTCCCAGTCCTCCACGATCGTGACGCCCGACGCCCGCGCCTCGGCGAAGGCGCTGGCCGGGGGGTCCTCGAAATCGAAAAGATAGGAGCGCTCGCCCCGCGCCCGGATATCGCCGGCGCCATCGATGACATAGGCCTCGCGCAGGCCGCGCTGGATCTGTCCCTGTGCCTGTCCCAGAAGGACCCGCAGTTCCCCGTCGTTCATCAGGAAGCGTGCGTCGCCGGCCGCGTCGAGAAAATCGGCGAGCGCCCGCGCGTCGGTGGCGAGGTCCGCGCGGTGCTCTTCCTCGTAGGCCTCGGCGGCGGCGAGGCTGGAGCCGAGGACGCCCCGCACGCGGTCCGAGAACCAGCCCTCGAGCCCGATGTTCACGGTGAGCCCGGCGAACACGGCCACCGTGATCGTCGGCAGAAGCGCCATGACCGCGAAGACGAAGGTCAGCCGCAGGTGCAGCCGCGACCCCGCCGAGTGCGCGCGCCGGGCCGCCACCATGCGCGCGACGCGCTGCAGGACGAGCGCGGCGACCGCGAGGATATAGACAAGATCGGCCAGCAGGACGAGCCGGAGGGACCAGGCGCCCGCCCCCTCGTCCAGCGGGCCGAGCACGAGAAAGGTGGCCAGCGCCAGCACCGGGCCCAGCAGCACGAGACCGAGCGTCGCGGCGTTCTGCACCCGGCGCTGCCGCCTGAGCCGGCTGACCCGGTTCCATGAGAGACGCTGTGCCCGCAACGCCACGATCTGCCCCCGCCCTGATCGGGCGCGCGTAGCGCGCCGCCGCAAAATCTAGTGGCGTGCAACGATATGCCGGCCGGCACACCACGGCACCGCCACGGGTCTGTTGCCCTTTTACATCAATTTGCGGCGGCGAGTCACGTGAATCTCGAGGTCGTTGATCTTCTTGCGGAGCGTATTGCGGTTTATCCCGAGCAGATCGGCGCATTTCGCCTGATTTCCGCCCGTGGCCTCGAGCGCGATCTCGATAAGCGGCGCCTCCACCTCGCGCAGGATCCGGGGGTAGAGGCCCGGCGGCGGCAGCGCAGACCCGTGCAGGTCGAAGTAGCGCCGAAGATGGCGCGCGACCGAGGCCGAGAGCTTCTCGTTCTCGCCGCCCTGCCCGCGCAGCACCGGCTCGGTCTCGGGCTGGTCGCCGAGAACATGCGCGACCTCCGCGCGGCTGATCTCGTCGGCGCGGGACGTCAGCACCAGCCGGCGCACGGCGTTCTCGAGCTGGCGGACGTTGCCGGGCCAGCTGTAGGTGCGGAACAGCTCCTCCGCCTCATGCGAGAGGCGCCGCCGGGCGAGGCCGTCCCGCTCGGCCCGGGCGAGGAAATGCTCGGTCAGGAGCGCGATGTCCTCCACCCGCTCGCGCAAGCTGGGCACATGGAGCGTCGCGCCGGTCAGGCGGTAGTAGAGATCGCGGCGCACCCGCCCCTCCTCCATCGCGCGGGCCAGGTCGCCCTGGCTCGTCGCCATGAAGCGCGGCGCATGCTCGCCCGGTGTGTCGATCATGCGCACGAGGCGGGCCTGAACCTCGTCCTCGATGTCGCCGATCTCGTCGATCAGCAGCGTGCCGCCCTTCACCCGCGCGAGCACCCGTTGCGGCCCCTCGAGCTCGCGCAGATCGGCGCCCGTGACGGTGACGAAGGGCAGCGTGCGCCGGTCGGAGAAATCGTGGATCGTCCGCGCGATGAGCGACTTGCCGGTGCCGGATTCGCCGGTCACCAGCACCGGCAGGTCGGCGTTCATCACCTTCGCGACGAGGCGGTAGAGCGCCTGCATCGCGGTCGTGCGTCCCACCAGCGGCAGTTCGCCGTCCTCACCCGGCGCCGGCTCCTCGACCGCGCGGGCCGCCGGCGCATGGCGCCGCTTTTCCAGCGCCTTGGAGGTGCGCTTCATCAGGTCCGGCAGGTCGAAGGGCTTGGGCAGGTAATCGTAGGCCTCCGCCTCGGCGGCCTGGATCGCCGTCATGATCGTGTTCTGCGCGCTGATCACGATCACCGGCAGGCCCGGCCGGTCCTCTGCGATCTTGGGCAGCATCTCGAGGCCGTTGCCGTCGGGCATCATCACGTCCGAGATCACCACGTCGCCCTTTCCCTCGCCCACCCAGCGCATCAGCGTCGTCAGCGAGGAGGTGGCGTGCACCTTGCAGCCCGCGCGCGTCAGCGCCTGGGTGAGCACGGTGCGGATCGTGCGGTCGTCGTCGGCGACGAGAACGGTGCCGTCCATCAGTCAGACTCCTTGGGTTCGCGCGGCGCGCAGGGCAGCGAAATGCGAAAGACGGTGCGCCCGGGCACGGAGGAGACGGAAATCCACCCCCCGTGGTCCGAGACGATCTTGGACACGAGCGCGAGGCCCAGGCCGGTGCCGTTCTCGCGCCCCGAGACGAAGGGATCGAAGATGTCGCCCTCCAGATCCGCGGGCAGGCCGGGTCCGTCGTCGATCACCTCCACCTGCAGCGGCAGCGCGCGACCGTCGCCATCGGCGCGGCGCAGGCGGAAACTGTGCTCGTAGAACGTCCGCAGGCGGATCGTTCCTCCTTCTTTGTCAGAGGCTTGGGCGGCGTTCTTCACGAGGTTCAGCAAGACCTGCAGGAGTTGATCCGGATCTCCGTGCGCGAGCGGCAGCGAGGGATCGTAATCCTCCACGATCTTCATGTGCGCGGCCACGCCGAGAAGCGCCGAGCGGCGCGCGCGATCCAGCACGTCGTGCAGGTTCACGGGCCGCAGCGTGGGCGGCTTGGTGTTGCCGAACTCGTCCACCTGCTCGAGAAGCTTCAGGATGCGGCGGGTCTCGGCGACGATGAGTTCCGTCAGTTCAAGGTCTTCCTGTCCGAGGTTCATGGACAGCAGTTGCGCCGCGCCGGTGATGCCGGCGAGCGGGTTCTTGATCTCGTGCGCGAGCATCTGCGCCATGCCGATCGCCGACTGTGCCGCCGACTTGACCGACTGGCTTTTCGTCATGCGACCGGCGAGTTCGCGCGGCGAGATCACGAGAATCATCGCGCCGCTCTCGCCGGGGAGCGGTCCGATCTGGAGGTTGCACTGCATCGGCGGGCGCTCGCCCGTGCCGACATCGACGTCGTTGACGAAGAGCGGAGTGCCGTGATCCCGCGCCCGGCGAAAGCTTTCCTCCATCGGCGCATCGACCATCAGGCGGTCCCAGACCGGTTGCCCCACGAGCGCGCGCTCCGAGACGTTGAAGAAACTCTCGGCCGCGCTGTTGACGCTGGTGATCCGGTCGTCGCCGTCGAGGACGATGCCCGGCACGGGCAGCGCGCTCCAGATGGCGGTCTCGTCGCTCATGCTGCCACCCTCGCGCCAGCCGGCAGCGACAGCGCCTCCGGCAGCAGGCGCAGCACCTCGGCGGGCGCGGCGGTCAGCACGCGGCGGCGCAGATCCGCCGGCGTGCCCGCGCGGTCCATGTACCAGCCGAGGTGCTTACGCACGACACGCGCGCCGATCTCCTTGCCATGAAAGGTGAGCGCCGCCTCGTAGTGGCCTGACACCATGTCCGAAAATTCACACCCGTCCGGGATCACCGGCGGCGCCCCGCCCGTCAGCGCCGCGCCGATCTCGGCCACGCGCCACGGCGCGCCCTGCGTGCCGCGCCCGATCATCACGCCCGCCGCGCCGGAGGCCGCGAGCGCGGCGCGCGCGTCCTCGGCCGTCACGATGTCTCCGTTGGCGACCACGGGCACGCGCACCGCCTCGACCACGCGGCGGATCGCGCGCCAGTCGGCCCGGCCCTTGTAGAACTGGCAGCGCGTGCGCCCGTGAATGGTGATCATCCGCACCCCGGCGGCCTCGGCCCGGCGGGCGATCTCGGGCGCGTTGAGCGCATCCGAATCCCAGCCGAGCCGCGTCTTGAGCGTCACGGGAACCGAGACCGCCCCCACCACCGCCTCGATCAGGCGCAGCGCATGGTCCGGCTCGCGCATGAGCGCGGAGCCCGACATCCCGCCCACCACCTTCTTGGCCGGGCAGCCCATGTTGATGTCGAGGATCGGCGCGCCGTTCGCCTCGGCCATGCGGGCGGCCTCGGCGATCCAGTGCGGATCGCGCCCGGCGAGCTGCACGGCGGTGTCGGCCCGCCCGAGGCCGAGCTCCGCGCGCTCGCGCACGCCGGGCTTGGCCTGAACGAGTTCCTGGCTCGCGACCATCTCGGAGACGACGAGGCCGGCCCCGAAGCGGGTCACCAGATCACGGAAGGGCCGGTCCGTGATTCCGGCCATCGGAGCCAGAATCACGGGGGGCGCGAGTCGCCTGTCGCCGATGTCCAATGTCACCTGCCTAATCCTTGTGCATGGCGTCAGACCTAGGCGATACGCCGGAGCACGGCAAGTTATCGCCCCGTTGAGCGCCCTGCCTCGAAGGTCTCTGCCCAATTCTTGTGCAATCCATCCGGGCCTTGCCTCCGCGCCCTGTCGGGATACACAGGGGCGGTCACAGGTGGAGTCCGATGCACGCAGCCGCCCTCATCGTCGCTGCCGGCCGCGGTCGTCGCGCGGGCGGCGGCCGTCCGAAGCAGTGGCGGCCGCTCGCGGGGCGGCGCGTCGCGGACTGGACGGTGGCCGCCTTCGCCGCCCATCCGCGCATCGCGGAGGTGCTGCTCGTCGTGCACCCCGACGACATCGGACAGGTGCCGGCCGGCGTGGCCCATGTCCCCGGCGGCGCCACCCGCGCCGACTCGGTGCGCGCGGGGCTCGCGGCGTTGACGCAGACGGCCGCGACACACGTCCTGATCCACGACGTCGCGCGCCCCTGCGTGCCCGGCGAGGTGATCGACGCCGTGCTCGACGCGCTGGTCCGCCACGACGGCGCGGCGCCGGCGCTGCCGGTGACAGACGCGCTCTGGCGCGGCGCAGGGGGCCGGGTCACCGGCGCCGAGCCGCGCGACGGGCTCTTCCGGGCGCAGACGCCGCAGGGGTTCGCGCTCGACGCGATTCTCGCCGCGCACCGTGCGCATTCGGGCGCGGCGGCCGACGACGTGGAGGTGGCACGCGCCGCAGGCGTCGAGGTCGCCATCGTGCCGGGTGCCGAGGCCAATCTGAAGATCACCCACCCGGAAGATTTTGCGCGTGCAGAGAAAAACTTGCGAGGCGACATGGATGTAAGGACGGGCAACGGCTACGACGTGCACGCCTTCGGCGGCGGGGGGGATCATGTGATCCTTTGCGGTGTGCGCATCCCGCACGATCGCGGCCTC
>NZ_JAWLFS010000062.1:0-13621 GCF_041685465.1 Rhodosalinus sp.
CGCGGCGCTGGTCTTCCCGGTGCTCGTGCTGGCGGTGCCCTACCTGCGGTTCAAGGACACGCATCTCGCGCACCACCGGGACGCGGTGCTCACGGACCCCTACGACGACCCGGAGAGCAACTATCTGGACCCGGCCGTCTGGGCGCGGCTCGGCCCGGTGCTGCGGGGGCTGCTCGCGGCCAACAACACGCTGGTCGGGCGGCTCGTCCTCGGCCCGGCGATCGGGCAGTGGGCCTTCATGGCCGACGACTGGCGCGCGATCCGGGCCGGCGACCGGCGCGTCCTCGCCGCCTGGGCGCTGCATGTTCCGGCGGTCGCGCTGGTGCTGGCCTGGGTGGCCTGGGCCGGCGCGATGGCCTGGTGGGCCTTCGCGCTCGCCAGCTATCTCGGGCTCTCGCTCCTCAAGATCCGCACCTTCGTCGAGCACCGTGCGCACGAGAAGGCGCGCGCCCGCACCGTCATCATCGAGGACCGTGGCCCGCTCGCCTTTCTCTTTCTCAACAACAACCTGCACGTCGTCCACCACATGCACCCGAAGGTCCCGTGGTACCGCCTGCCGGCGCTCTACCGCGCGCACCGCGAGCGTTTCGTGACCTCCAACGACGGCTACGTCTACCCGGGATACGCCACGATCTTCGCCCGCTACCTGACCCGCGCCAAGGACCCTGTGCCGCATCCCCTCTCGCCACGCCGCTGAGCCTGCGCCACAAGGGCGCATGGAACTCTGGATCTGGGTCACACTGGCGGCGGCGGCGTTCCAGACGGTGCGCTTCACGCTGCAGAAGGTCCTGCGCGGCGGCACGCTCTCGACCTTCGGGGCGACCTTCGCGCGCTTCGCCTATTCCGCGCCGCTCGTCGCGCTCGGCCTCGCCGCCTATCTCGCGGCCACGGCGCAGCCGCTGCCGACGCTGGGCGCGGGCTTCTGGGGCTACGCGCTGACCGGCGGCGCGGCGCAGGTGCTGGCCACGGCCTGCGTCGTCGCGCTCTTCGGCGCGCGCAATTTCGCGGTCGGCATCACCTTCAAGAAGACCGAGGTCGTGCAGACGGCGCTCCTGGGCTTCGTGCTCCTTGGCGAGCGGCTGTCGGCGCCGGCGGTGGGCGCGATCGCGCTGGGCCTCGCCGGGGTCTGGCTGATCGGTGCGCCGCCGGGCGCGGCCTTCGGCGGGCCGGGGCGGATCGCCAACCGCGCGGCCGCGCTTGGCCTTGCGTCCGGGGGGCTCTTCGCGGTCTCCGCGGTCTGCTATCGGGGCGCCTCGCTGGCGGTGGGCAGCGAGGATCCGGTGCTGCGCGCCGCCGTCACGCTCGCCGCGGTCACCGCGGCGCAGATGGCGGGGCTCGCCCTCTGGCTGTGGCGCCGCGAGCGGGGCGAGCTGTCCCGCGTCTGGGGGGCGCGCCGCGTCGCGCTCTGGGTCGGCCTCGCCAGCATGGGCGGCAGCTTCTGCTGGTTTCTCGCCTTCACGCTGGAGACCGCCGCGCTCGTCAAGGCGGTCGGGCAGGTGGAGCTTCTGATGTCGCTCGCCGTGACCGTCCTCGTGTTCCACGAGCGGGTCAGCCGGTCGGAACTGGCCGGCATCGCGCTGCTCACGGCCTCCGTCGTCGGTCTCGTGCTGCTCGCCTGAGGCCCTGCCCTCATTCCGGCATCGGTCGCCCGTGCAGGCGCAGGAAGAGGCTTTCCTCGTCGGAGTTGCGGAAGAACGGCACCGAGGGCGGCGGGCCGGGATGGGCGACCCGCGCGGCAACCTCGGCGAGCACCACCTCGGTGATGAAGGGCAGGTCCGCCTCGCGCACCCGGTCGAGCGGGATCCAGCGCAGGTGGCTGAGCTCGTCCTCCGCGCCGCTGAAATCGTCCGGGTCGCCGGCGATCCGCTCGGCGTCCACGAGGAAGAAGCGCGCGTCGAAGCGGCGCGGCCGCCCCGGCGGCGTGATCGCGCGGAAGACGAAGGTCAGCCCCTCGGCCGAGGGCACGTGCCCGGTCGCCGCGAAGCGCGCCCAGTCCGCGGGCGGCGCGCCGGGCCATGTGCCGGGCCGGCCGAGAATGAGCCCCGTCTCCTCCCAGAGCTCGCGCACTGCCGCCGCGGCGAGCGCGTCGACGAGGCGGGCCGGCGCGCCGTCCTCGAGCCGCGCGCGGCAGGTCGCGTCGAGCGGTGCGGCGAGCGGCACCTCGGCGTCGCGGGGGTCGACCGCGCCGCCCGGAAAGACCACCTTGTTCGGCATGAAGGCCGCCGCCGCGCCGCGCTGTCCCATCAGGATCTTCGGCGCGGTGGCGCGGTCGCGCAGGACGATCACGGTCGCCGCGTCGCGCACGCGTGTCTTGTCCTCGGCCGGGCGATCTTCGCTCTGCATGGCCCCTCCCGCACGGGGCGCCGGCTCACGCCTCGTCGCCGAACCCGTGCATGAAGCGCGACCACTGGAATGCCACGATCGCGCCCTTCAACCGGGGCAAGAGATACAGCGAGAGCGCGACGCAGCCAACCGCGAAGATCGAGAAGAGCACCAGCGGCTCCGGCTGCCAGCGCATGAAGGCGAAAAGCAGGAGCGGTGCCATCAGGTGCCCGACGATCAGCATCGTGAGGTAGGCCGGCCCGTCGTCTGCGCGGTGGTGGTGCAGCTCCTCCCGGCAGACGGGACAGGCGGCCCGCACGGTGAGATAGCCTGTCAGGAGCGGCCCCTGCCCGCAGCCGGGGCACCGCCGCCGCCATCCGCGCCGCAAGGATTGCCAGGTGGGCCGCTCGGGCGCGGCGCTCGTCTCGTAGACCATGGATGTTCCCTCTCCTGTCCCCAACAGTCTGTCGCGTGCGGCCCGCAATGGAAGGCGACAGCCTGTCCGTGCGGCGGCATGTCGCGAGTCGCCGGCGGTCCTGGCCCCGCGTCCGCCTAACGCAGCGTCGGTGCGAGGGAAAGCGGGCGTGGCCGGGACCGACGGAGGTGCCGGCTGTCGACAGGAGGCCGGCTGCCGACGTTCGCGGCCGGAGCCCTCGGGCCGCGGCGTGGATCGCCCGGGGGACATTGGCACGCGGATGCAGGCGTCTGCCGCGATACTTGCAGCGCCTGACTTAGATCGAGGGCGCCGCGAGCGTGTCGCGGCCTTGCCCGGCTCACGCGGCGGGGCGGTGGGTGCTCACGCGGTTCCGCCCGCGCGCCTTCGCGCCGTAGAGCGCGGCGTCGGCCTCGGCGAGCAGCGCCTCGGCCGCGCGCGCGGGTGCCCCGGACGCGGTGGTTGAGGGCATCAGGGTCGCGAGGCCGATGGAGACGGTCACCCCGACCTCGGTCGCGGGCGAGGGCAGCGGGACGGGCGTCGCGGCGACGCGCGCACAGAGCCGCTCCGCGACCGCTTGCGCGGCGCTGGCGTCCGCGCCCGGCAGGGCGACGAGGAACTCCTCCCCTCCGATCCGCGCGGCGAGACCGTCGGCCCCGAGGACAGCGCGCAGGCGCGCCGCCGTCTCGGCAAGCACGTGGTCGCCGGCCGCATGACCCTGCGCGTCGTTCACCGCCTTGAAGTGATCGAGATCGGCGATCAGGACGCTGAGCGGCTGGCGTTCCCGCGCCGCCTCGGCGGTGAGGCGGGCGAGCTCCGGCATCGCGAAGCGGCGGTTGTAGAGCCCCGTCAGCGGATCGGTCACCGCGGCGTCGAGCCCCTCGCGGAGGTCGGCGCGCAGCCGGTCGGCCCGGCGTTTCGCGGCGAGGCGCGCGGCAAGGCGCAGCGCGATTTCATCCGCGTCGAAGCTGCCGGCCAGCGCGTCCTGCGCACCGAGATCGAGCGCCTGCGCCGCCTCCGCCTCGGCCCCGGCGCCCGCGGTCTGCACGAGCAGCGCGGCGGTGCGCGTCGCGGCCTGAGCCCGCAGGGCCGGGACCAGCGCCGCACCCGTCGCGGCGCCGTGTCCGGCCGCGAGCACGAGCGCGTCCAGCCGGTCGCCGGGGCCGAGCGCGAGCGCGGCCTGCCGGTCGAGCGCGCGGACCGGCGCGCCGACCGCCGCCGAGAGCGCCGCGGCCCGGGCCCGCGCACTGCGCGCGTCGGGGGCGAGCAGCGCAAGGCGGGCCGGCGGCTCGAAGGTCGCGGCGGGCTCTGCGAAACCGAGCGCACGGCGCGTCGCCTCGCGCAGGCGCAGTTCGGCGGCGTCCTCGCGGTCGCGGAGCCGCGCCCGCAGTCGGGCGAGCATCAGCGCCGGCGGCGTGGTGCGTGCGATGGCGTCGTCCGCCCCCGCACCGAGCGCCGCGAAGCATGCCGCGCGGTCCCCTGCCGGTGTCATCACCGCGAGCGCCGGGGGCGCTTCATCGGGCGCGATCCCCGCGAGCCGGCGCTGCAGCTCCGCCGCCGCCATGCCCGGCAGGTCCGAGGCGACGAGCACGATCTCCGGCGGCTCGGCGCGGGCTTCGCGGATCGCCTCCTCCGCGGTCGTGGCGATGAGCACACGGCGGAAAGCGTTGGCAATCCGCGCGCGGAGCGCAATCCGACGGGTCGCCACCGCCTCCGCGATCAGGATGGTGCCCGTCATCGTCGCCCTGCCGCTTGCCAACTCCGGGACGGACTCTTTACTGGAGTGGTTAAGAAAAGATTTCGGAGAGACGGGCGATGGCTCTGGCGCGGGAGCAGGCCGAGACGGTTGCGGCGGAGGCGCTGGCCTGGATCGCGGGCGACGGCGATCTGCTCGATGTCTTCATGGGAAGCACGGGCATCGGCGTCGACGATCTGCGCGAGGCCGCCGGCACGCCGGAGGTGCTCGCCGCGGCCCTCGATTTCCTGATGCAGGACGATGCCTGGGTGACGCGGTTCTGCGACGCGGCGGCCCACCCTTACGACCTGCCGGCGCGGGCGCGCGCGGCGCTGCCGGGCGGCGTGCAGGTGCACTGGACATGACCGTTCTGCGCGCCCGCGGGGTGCTGTTCGACAAGGACGGCACGCTCTTCGGCTTCGAGGCGACATGGTCGGCCTTCGCCGCCGAGACGATCGCCGAGCTCGCCGGGGGCGACGCGGCGCGCGCCGCGTCGCTCGGCAGGGCGCTCGGCTACGACCTCGCGGCGCGCCGCTTCCACCGGGACAGCCCGGTGATCGCCGGCAGCACCCGCGAGGTGGCCGAGCTGGTCGCCGGCGCTCTTCCGGGCACGTCGGCCGAGGCGCTGGAGCCCTGGCTCGCCGCGCGTGCGGCGGAGGCGCCGCTCGCGCCGGCCGTGCCGCTCGCGCCGCTCATGGAGGGGCTGCGGGGCATGGGCCTGCGCCTCGGCGTGATGACGAACGACAGCGCGCTCTCGGCCGAGGCGCATCTGCTGACCGCGGGGATCGCGGAAGCCTTCGACTTCGTCGCCGGCGCCGACAGCGGACACGGCGCGAAGCCCGATCCGGCGCCGCTCCGCGCCTTCGCCACGGCGACCGGCCTTTCGCCGGCGGAGGTGGTCATGGTGGGCGACAGCCTGCACGACCTCGTCGCCGGGCGCGCGGCGGGAATGCAGGTTGTGGGCGTGCTCACCGGCCCCGCGCTGGAGGCCGATCTTGCGCCCCACGCCGACGCGGTGTTGCGCGACATCGGCCATCTGCCCGACTGGCTCCTCTCGGACGTTGCCGCCGAAGAGGCCCGCGAGGGCCGATGAGGTCCGCGCCGTCGCCCTGACAGGTGTCGTCGCTGCGCGCGACGGCCCGTTTCCGACGCCGGGCGTCGCATTCAGACACGCGGGCGGGGGACTGCGGCGCGTTGGATGGCCCGGAAGCGCGACAGGAGCACCCGATGCAGGACCCGAACCGCAAGGAAGACGCCCCCGCGCCGCGCCGTCGGCGGGGCGGAGGCCGTGCCGGCGCGGCCTCACGCCGCGGGCACGCCGCGATCGAGCAGCCGCCCTGGCGCCTGCCGGTGAACCCCGACCGCCCGGTCGAGCCGCTCGACGAGGCGGGCGTGCAGGCGATCCACGAGGGCGCCATGCGCATCCTCGAGGAGGTGGGCATCGCCTTTCTTCACCCGGAGGCGGTGGAGATCCTGCGCCGCGCGGGCTGCGAGACCGAGGGCGAGGTCGTCCGCATGGACCGCGGGCTGGTGATGGAGATGGTGGCGAAATGCCCCGCGCAATGGGACATCACCCCGCGCAACCCCGACCGCCGGATCACCATGGGCGGCGGGCACATCCTTTTCGGCAACGTCTCCTCGCCGCCCAACTACTGGGACATGGAGCTCGGCCGGAAGATGCCGGGGACGCGCGCACAGTGCCGCACGCTCCTGAAGCTCACGCAGTATTTCGAGTGCATCCATTTCACCGGCGGCTACCCGGTGGAGCCGGTGGACCTGCACCCCTCGGTGCGCCACCTCGACGTGCTCTACGACAAGCTCACGCTGACCGACAAGGTGACGCACGCCTATTCGCTGGGCGCGGAGCGGGTCGACGACGCGATGGAGATGGTGCGCATCGCGGGCGGTTTCTCGGACGCGGCGTTCGAGTCCGGCCCGAAGATGTACACCAACATCAACTCCACCTCGCCGCTCAAGCACGACTATCCGATGATGGACGGCTGGATGCGGCTTGCGCGGCGCAACCAGGGCCTCGTCGTCTCGCCCTTCACGCTGGCGGGGGCGATGGCGCCGGTGACGATGGCCGGCGCGGTGGCCCAGAGCCTCGCCGAGGCGCTGTCGGCCGTGGTGCTCGCGCAGGTGATCCGCCCCGGCGCCTGCGTCGCCATCGGCACCTTCACCTCGAACGTGGACATGAAGACCGGCGCACCCGCCTTCGGCACGCCGGAATACATGCGCGCGACGCAGATGACGGGGCAGCTCGCCCGGTTCTACGGGCTGCCGATGCGCGCCTCGGGCGTCTGCGCGGCCAACGTCCCCGACGGGCAGGCGATGTGGGAGACCTCGAACAGCCTCTGGTCGGCGGTGCAGTCGGGGGCCAACATGGTCTATCACGCCGCCGGCTGGCTCGAGGGCGGGCTGATCGCGAGCCCCGAGAAATTCGTCATGGACTGCGAGGTGGTGCGCCAGATCCAGCGCTACATGGAGCCCGCCCTCTGGGCCACGACGCCCGACGACATCGCGCTCGACGCGGTGCGCGAGGTGGGCCATCAGGGGCACTTCTTCGGCACCGAGCACACGCAGGCGCGCTACGCCACGGCCTTCTACCAGCCGTTCCTCAGCGACTGGAAAAACTACGAGGGTTGGGAGGCGGCGGGCGGCGTCTGGACCGCCGAGCGCGCGCACCGCGTCTGGAAGGAGATCGTGGCGAGCTTCGAGGCGCCGCCGATGGACGCGGCCGTGCGCGAGGAGCTCGAGGCCTTCGTCAGCCGCCGCAAGGCCGAGGGCGGCGCGCCGACCGATTTCTGAGCGGGCGGCAAAGCGCGACGAATTGAAGATATTGAAGGATTCTTAACGCCGCTCCGGCAGTCTGTTCCGCGCAAGGGGAGTCGCGGGGACATGCACGGGCTGATCAACAGGGCGATCCAGTGTTTTCTGGCCGACACCTACGGCCGGGCACGCTGGATCGCGGTCACGCATCTGGCCGATCTCGGCTTCGCCGATTTCGAGGCGATGATGATCTACCCGCCCGAGCTCACGCAGCGGGTGCTCGACGCCGCCTGCCGCGAACTGGACAAGTCGCGCGACGAGCTTCTGGAGGATATCGGCACCTACCTTGCCTCGCATCCGCAGGCGGAAGCGGTGCGGCGGCTCCTGCGCTTCGGCGGCGTCACCTTCGTGGATTTCCTGCATTCGCTCGACGACCTGCCCGAGCGTGCGCGCCTCGCGGTCTCCGACCTGACCCTGCCGGCGCTGGAACTGGCGGAGCATCGGCCGGGTCGCTATACCCTGACGGTCGCGGCCGAGCAGGAGGGCTTCGGCCCCGTGCTCCTCGGCGTGCTGCGCGCGATGGCCGACGATTACGGCGCGCTGGTCTATACCGAACTGCGTCGCGCCGGGCGGGCGCGCGACGAGATCGAGATCACGTTGTTCGAAAGCGCCTACGCCGAGGGCCGGCGCTTCGTGCTCGGCGACCGGACCGGCTGAACGCGATGCAGCCCTGCCCGCATGTCCTCGACGCGCTCTGCCCGCTGCACGCGATCCTCGACGCCGGGGGGCGGATCGCGCATGCGGGGCCGACGCTCGCGAAGCTCCGGCCCGACCGCGATCTCGTGGGCGCGAACGCCTTCGACGTCTTCGAGGTCACGCGCCCGCGTCACGTCGGCGTCATGGCGGAGCTGCTCGCGCATGCGGGGCTCTGCCTCCACCTCCGGCTGCGCGATGCCCCGCGCACCAAGCTCAAGGGCGTCCTCGTCCCGGCGCCGGCAGCCGGGGGCGCGATCCTCAACCTGTCCTTCGGAATTTCCGTGGTCGAGGCGGTGCGCGACTACGCGCTCACCAACGCCGATTTCGCGGCCACCGACCTCGCCGTCGAGATGCTCTATCTCGTGGAGGCGAAATCGGCCGCGATGGAGGCCTCGCGCCAGCTCAACCTGCGGCTTCGGGGCGCGATGATCGCGGCGGAGGAGCAAGCCTTCACCGACACGCTCACCGGGCTCAAGAACCGTCGTGCGCTGCAGCACGTCCTCGACCGGCTCGTCACGCGCGAGGTCCGCTTCGCGGTGATGCAGATCGACCTCGACTGGTTCAAGACGGTGAACGACACGATGGGCCACGCCGCCGGAGATCAGGTCCTGCAACGTGTCGCGCGCCTGCTCGTGGACGAGACGCGCAAGGCCGATACCGCCGCGCGCGTGGGCGGCGACGAATTCGTGGTCGTTCTGCAGGACCCCGGCGGCCGCACCGAGGTCGAGCGCGTCGCGACGCGTGTCATCCGACGCATCGAACAGCCGATATCCGTCGCGGGGCAGGAGGCGCGGATCTCGGCCAGCGCGGGCAGCGCGCTGTCCTGGCGTTACAGCCGCCCGGATGCCGCGCGGATGCTCGCCGACGCGGACCGGGCGCTTTACGCGGGCAAGGCGGCCGGGCGCGCGCAGCACCGCTTCGCGGCGCCCGATGACTGAGGCCGGAGGGCCTTCCGCGCTGGCGCCGGGCGCGCGGTCTGCTACACCTCGTGGCGCGACATCGGGGAGGGCGCATGCGGCCGAATATCCTGCTCGTGACGGCGGACCAGTGGCGGGGCGACTGGCTGGGCGCATGCGGCGTCCCGGTCAGCACACCCGCGGTCGACGCGCTCGCGGCCGAGGGGACGCTCTTCGCGCGGCACTACGCCCCCTGCGCGCCCTGCTCGCCCGCGCGGGCTTCGCTCTATACCGGCCTTTACCAGATGAACCACCGCGTCGTCTGGAACGGCGCGGGGCTCGACGCGCGTTTCGACACCCTCGCGCTCGCCGCGCGGCGGGCGGGCTATCTGCCCACCCTCTTCGGTTACACCGATACGGCGCCCGATCCGCGCCGCCTCGCCCCTGCGGATCCGGCCCGCGCGACCTTCGAGGGCGTGCTGCCCGGGTTTCACCTCCGGCAGGGGCTGGACGAGGCCGAGCGCCCCTGGATCAGCTGGCTCCGCGCGCGGGGCCACACCGTGCCGGAGCCCGCCCGCCGCCATGCCGTCCCGCCCGAGCCGGGCGAGCGGATCTCGCGCCGTCCGCCGCTCTACGGCGCCGGGGAGACGCAGACCGCCTTCCTGACCGAGGCGTTCCTGACCTGGCTGGGCGAGCAGGAGGCGGGCCGCCCCTGGTTCGCGCATCTGAGCTTCCTGCGCCCGCACCCCCCCTTCGCCGTGCCGGAGCCCTTCGCGTCGATGTATGCCGAGGACGCGCTGCCGCCCCCGGTGCGCGCCGAGAGCCCGGCCGCGGAGGCGGTGCAGCATCCCTTCGTCGCGGCGATCCAGGACCAGCAGCTGCTGTCCGATTTCATCCCGGAGGGCTCGGGCCGGGCACGCGATCTCTCGCCGCGGGATTTCGCCCGGCTGCGCGCGCTCTATGCCGGCATGATTTCGGAGGTGGATGCGCAGATCGGACGCATCGCCGCCGCGCTCCGCGCGGCCGGGCAGTGGCAGGACACGGTCGTGATCTTCACCTCCGATCACGGCGAAATGCTCGGCGATCACTGGATGCTCGGCAAGGGCGGTTTCTTCGAGGAGAGCTATCACATCCCGCTCATCCTGCGCGTGCCGGGGCAGGCCGGCGGGGAGCGGGTCGAGGCCTTCACCTCCGCGGTCGACATCTTTCCGACGCTCGCGGAGCTGATGGGCGTCGCCCCGGGACACGCTGTGGACGGCGCCTCGCTCCTGCCCTTCACGGCGGGCACGCCCCCGGCCCGGTGGCGCGAGGCTGCGCTCTGGGAATTCGACTTCCGGCTGCTCCCGGCGACGCGCGGCGCCGACCACGGGCTCGCGCCCGAGGACTGCGTGCTGCAATGCCGCCGCGACGCCCGCCACCTCTACGCGGCGAGCCCGGCGCTGCCGCCGGCGCTCTACGATCTCGCGGAGGATCCGGGCTGTCTCAGGAACCGCGCGGGCGACCCTGCGATGCAGGGCGCGCGCCTCGCGGCGGCGGAGGCGCTCCTTGCCGACCGCGCCCGGCTCATGGACCGGACCCTTGCGGATCGCGCCGTCTGGGACTGGCCGGCGGGGTAGGGCGCCCGGGCCTCGGTCCGGTCGGATCCCGCGCGGCGCGCCCGCCCGGGCGCGACCGAGCGCGCCTCAGCCCCGCCCGCCGGCGAAGCGCGCCTGCCAGGCGTCGCGCTCGTCCTCGGTGATCTTGCGGAAGAGGACATCCGGCACCGCGAAGGCGTGGCCGGGCGTGAGCGCGCCGAGCGCCGCCTCCATATCCCCGGGCCAAGTCGCGTCCTCGGTGCCGAGCGCGCGGCGCATCGCGGCGGCGGCGTCGGGGATGAAGGGCTGCGAGAGCACCGCGTAGACCCGGATCAGGTTCAGCGCGACGCGGATGACCGCCGCGGCGCGGTCCGGGTCCTCCTTGTAGGCGGCCCAGGGCGCGGCCTCCTGCAGGTACTCGTTGCCCATGACCCAGAGCGCGCGCAGCTCCTGCGCGGCGCGGCGCACCGCGATGGCCTCCATCGCCGCTTCATAGCGGGCGAGCCCGGCGGAGAGATCGGCGATCAACTGCCGCTCGCGGTCGCCCCAGTCGCCGCCCTCGGGCACCGCCTCGCCGAACTTCGAGCGGCAGAACTTCGTCACGCGGCTGACGAAGTTGCCGAGCACGTCGGCGAGGTCCTTGTTCACGTCCGTCTGGAACGCCTCCCAGGTGAACTCGGAATCCGAGGTTTCCGGCGCGCGCGACAGGAGCCACCAGCGCCAGTAGTCGGCCGGCAGGATCTCGAGCGCGTCGTCCATGAAGACCCCGCGCCCCTGGCTCGTGGAGAACTGCCCGCCGTCATAGTTGAGATAGTTGAAGGACTTGATGTAATCGACGAGCTTCCAGTCCTCGCCCGAGCCGATCAGCGTGGCGGGAAAGCTCAGCGTGTGGAAGGGCACGTTGTCCTTGCCCATGAACTGCGTATAGCGCACGTCCTCCGCGCCGCGCCCGGTGCGCCACCAGCGTTCCCAGTCCGCGTCCGGCAGGCCCTGCGCCGTGGCCCATTCGGCGGCGCAGGCGATGTATTCGATCGGCGCGTCGAACCAGACGTAGAAGACCTTGCCCTCCATGCCGGACCAGGGCGCGCCCTCGAACTGCGCGGGGATGCCCCAGTCCAGATCGCGGGTGATGCCGCGGTCCTGAAGCCCGTCGCCGTCGTCCAGCCATTTGCGCGCGATCGATGTGGTCAGGACCGGCCAGTCCGTCTGCGCGTCGATCCAGTCGCGCAGCCGGCCGCGCAGCGTCGATTGCAGCAGGTAGAGGTGCTTCGTCTCCCGCACCTCGAGCTCGGTGGCCCCCGAGATCGCCGAGCGCGGCTCGATCAGGTCGGTGGGGTCGAGCTGTTTCGTGCAGTTCTCGCACTGGTCGCCGCGGGCCTTCTCGTAGCCGCAGTTGGGACAGGTCCCCTCGATGTAACGGTCCGGCAGGAAGCGGCCGTCGGCCACGGAGTAGACCTGCCGCTCGGTGCGTTCCTCGATCAGCCCGGCCTCGAAGAGCTTCACGGCAAGGTGCTGCGTCAGCCGCCGGTTCTCCTCCGACGAGGAGCGCCCGAAATGGTCGAAGGAGAGGCGGAAGCCCGCGGCGAGGTCGGCCTGCACGCGGTGCATCTCGGCGCAGTAGTCGGCGACCGGTTGCCCCGCCTTCGCGGCGGCGAGCTCGGCGGGCGTGCCGTGCTCGTCCGTGGCGCAGAGGAACAGCACCTCGTGGCCCCGCGCGCGCATGTAGCGGGCGAAGAGATCGGCGGGCAGCTGCGAGCCCACCAGATTGCCCAGATGCTTGACCCCGTTGATGTAGGGAATCGCCGAGGTGATCAGATGCCGTGCCATGCGCGCCTCGCGGGTCCGTGTCCGGCGCGTCCTTAACCCAAGCGGTTCCGGGGTGCTAGCGGCGCGGCGGGCCGTCCTCGTCGTCCCGGCGCAGGCCGTTCGCGCCTTCCCGGATCGCCGCCATCAGCCGGCCCACGACGAAGGAGGTGCGCGGCGCCCAGACATAAGGCGTCCGCCGGCCAGCGACCGGGCGCGCGCGCATCCGGATCAGGCCGAAGGCGATGAGCCCCGCATGCGCCACGGCGATCATCGCGAAAAGCGCCGCCGGCCCGAATCCGTCGATCAGCGCCGAGGAGAGCCAGGGCGCGAAGATCGCGCCGGTCGCGAACCAGAACATGTGCGCCGCCGAGAGCTCCACCCGCTGGTCCGAGCGGGCGAAGTCGTGCGCATGCGCCGCCGAGATGGAGTAGATCGGGAAGGTCGTCAGCCCGAAGAGCCCCGCGACCAGCAGTACCGCCGCGGTGCCGAGGCCGCTTGCCGCGACCGTCACCGCGCAGCTCACGATGGCGGCGACGGAAAATCCGATGAGCACCCACCGGCGGTCCAGCTTGTCCGCGAGCCAGCCCGCCGGATACTGGGCGAGCGCGCCGCCGCCCACGAAGGCCGCGAGGAAGAAGGCGATCTGGTCCGTTTCGAGGCCCACGCGGCTGCCGTAGACCGGCCCGACCATCCGGAAGGCCGCGCTCGAGACTGCCGCCACGAGCACGCCGGCCACCGCGAGCGGCGAGATGGTCAGCGCGAGGCCGGGCTTCAGGCGCGGCGCCTCCGGCGTCTCGGGCGGGCGCACGGTGGTCAGCGTCAGCGGCAAAAGCGCGGCGCAACAGAAGAGCGCGAGGATGTTGTAGGACACGTAGGAGGCGGGCTCCAGCACGCCGATCATAAGCTGCGCGGCGAGCGAGGCGCCCATGTCGGCCACCCGGTAGGTGCCCATCGTCCGGCCCCGCGTGGCATTGGTGACCTTCGCCTGAAGCCAGGCCTCGATCACCGTGAAGCTGCCCGCGATGCAGAGCCCCTGCGCCACACGCATCGCCGCCCAGGCGTAGGGATCCAGGATCAGCATGTGCAGGAGGATTCCCACCGCGCCCATCGCCGTGAAGGCCGCGAAGGCGCGCGAGTGGCCCACGCTGCCCATGAGCCGCGGCGCCCACCAGCAGCCGACGAAGAAGCCCACGAAATGCGCCGAACCCAGAAGGCCGATCTGCTGCGTCGTGAAGCCGAGGTTCAGCCCCGAGAGCGCATCGAGTGGCGCGACCGCCCCCGAGGAGAGCTGCAGGAAGACGACCGAAAGGAAGAGCGCGGCGAAGGAGAG
>NZ_JAWLFS010000294.1:0-3278 GCF_041685465.1 Rhodosalinus sp.
ACGCTGGAGCGCTTCGGCGGGCGCTTCCGCAACCGTGTCTTCACCGAAAAGGAACAGACGAAGGCAGAGCGCCGGCGCGACGTCGCCGGCACCTACGCCAAGCGCTGGGCGGCGAAGGAGGCGTGCTCCAAGGCGCTGGGCACCGGGCTGCGCATGGGCATCGCATGGAAGGACATGCATGTCACCAACATGGCGACCGGGCAGCCCGTGATGCACGTCACCGGCTGGGCGGCAGAGCGGCTCGAGGCGCTCACGCCGGCGGGGCATGTGGCGATCATTCACGTCACGCTGACCGACGACCACCCCTGGGCACAGGCCTTCGTGGTGATCGAGGCACGGCCCGTTGACCCGGGCCACGCCGCTTGACACCTCCCGCCCCCGCGCCCATGAAGCGCGCGTTCACCGGGCGGGAAAGCAGGCATGGCCGAGGATAAAAGCTGGGGCGGCGCGATCGTCGAAACGCTGAAGACGATCGTCTATGCGCTCCTGATCGCGGGCGTGTTCCGCACGCTTTTCTTTCAGCCGTTCTGGATTCCCTCGGGCTCCATGAAGGACACGCTGCTGATCGGCGACTTCCTCTTCGTCAACAAGATGTCCTACGGCTATTCCTACGCCTCCTGCCCCTCGGTGCGCATCCCGGCCGTGGGCCTCGACATCGACGCCGAGGACCTCTGCGGCTGGATGCAGCCGGGTGACGGGCGGCTGTTCGGCGGAACGCCCGAGCGCGGCGACGTCGCCGTGTTCCGCCATCCGGTGACGGGGCGCGACTTCATCAAGCGCATCGTCGGCCTGCCCGGCGACCGGGTTCAGATGCGCGACGGGCGGCTCCACATCAACGGCGACGCCGTCGAGCTCACGCGCGACGGCACCTTCGAGGAGGTGATGCGCCCGCAGGGGCCGCAGGGCATCCGCCCGCGCTGCGCCAACGCGCCGGTGGGCACCGGCGCCACCTGCATCAAGGAGAAGTTCGAGGAGACCTTTCCCAATGGCGAGACGCACTCGGTGCTGAACATCGGGCAGCAGGCCTCGGACGACACGCCGGTCTACACGGTGCCGGACGGGCATTTCTTCCTGATGGGCGACAACCGCGACAACTCCTCCGACAGCCGGGTGCCGCAGCAGATCGGCGGTGTGGGCATGGTTCCCTACGCCGACCTGATCGGCCGCGCGGACCGGGTGATGTTCTCCTCGGCCGGGCGATCCATGCTATTCTTCTGGACATGGCGCGGCGACAGGTTCTTCGAGAAGATCGAGTGACGCTCTCGGCCGACCTGCGCGCCTTCGAGGGGCGGATCGGGCACCGCTTCACGCGCCCCGAGCTCCTCCGGCAGGCCGTGACGCACGGGTCCTTCGCGACGCCCGGCCGCGCGGACAACCAGCGGCTGGAATTCCTCGGCGACCGGGTGCTCGGCCTCGTGATGGCCGAGGCGCTGCTCGCCGCGGACCCGGAGGCCACCGAGGGCCAGCTCGCGCCGCGCTTCAACGCGCTCGTGCGCAAGGAGGCCTGCGCCGAGGTGGCGCGCGAGGTCGGCCTCGGCGACGTGCTGAAGCTCGGCCGCTCCGAGATGATCTCGGGCGGGCGGCGCAAGCTGGCGCTTCTGGGCGACGGGATGGAGGCGGTGATCGCCGCGGTCTACCTGGACGCGGGGCACGACGCGGCGCGCGACCTGGTGCTGCGGCTCTGGGGCGCGCGGATCGGGCGCGTGGACGCGGACGCCCGCGACGCCAAGACCGCGCTGCAGGAATGGGCGCAGGCCCGGCGCATGCCGCCGCCCGCCTATACCGAGGTGGCGCGGGACGGACCGGATCACGCGCCGCGGTTCACCATCGAGGCGCGCCTCGCCGACGGCCGCGCGGCGCGCGCCGAGGCGGGATCGAAACGGCAGGCCGAGCAGGCCGCGGCGCAGGCCCTGCTCGCGGAAGTGGAGGACACGCGATGAGCGATGGCACGACGCGGGCGGGCTTCGCGGCCCTCATCGGCGAGCCGAACGCCGGGAAGTCGACGCTCACCAACCGCATGGTGGGGGCCAAGGTCTCCATCGTCACCCACAAGGTGCAGACGACGCGCGCGCGCATCCGCGGCGTGGCGATCGAGGGCGACGCGCAGATCGTCTTCGTCGACACGCCGGGGCTTTTCGCGCCGCGCCGCCGACTCGACCGGGCGATGGTCGCCGCCGCCTGGGGCGGCGCGGCGGACGCCGACGTGGTCGTTCTGCTGGTCGAGGCGCACCGCGGGCTGACACCGGGCGTCGAGGAGATCCTCGCCCGCCTCGAGGAGGTCGCCGGCAATCGTCCCGTCGCGCTCGCCATCAACAAGATCGACCGCGTCAAGGCGGAAACCCTGCTCGGCCTCTCGAAGGCGCTCAACGACCGCTTCGATTTCGCCCGCACCTTCATGATCTCCGCCGAGAAGGGGCACGGCGTCGAGGACCTGCGCCGCTGGCTCGCCGGGATGATGCCCGAGGGGCCATGGCTCTACCCGGAGGATCAGATCGCGGACCTGCCGCTCCGGATGCTCGCCGCCGAGATCACGCGCGAGAAGGCGACGCTGCGCCTGCACCAGGAGCTACCCTACCAGCTGACCGTCGAGACGGAAAACTGGGAGGAGCGCAAGGACGGCGCGGCGCGCGTGGATCAGGTGATCTACGTCGCCCGCGAGGGGCACAAGGGCATCGTGCTCGGCCATCGGGGCGAGACGATCAAGGCGATCTCGCAGGCCGCGCGCGAGGAGCTCGAGGAGTTCCTCGGCCGCAAGGTCCACCTCTTCGTGCAGGTCAAGGTGCGCGAACGCTGGATGGAGGAGGCCGAGCGCTACGCGCAGATGGGCCTCGATTTCTCCGGGGGCGGTTAACGGCCGCCGAGCCAGCGCCATGCCACCCAGCCGCCCGCGCCCAGAAGCGCGAGGTTGCCGAGCGGCAGGAGAAGGATCCAGAGCCCCGGCAGCAGGCCGGCAGCGGCCGCCACGTTCGCGGCGAGGCCGAAAGCGACGGCGAACCAGAGGGCGCGGGGAAACTCGGGCATGATGCGCAGGATAGCCCGCCCGGACCGGCGCGCAAGACGAGGGAGACGCCACCATGGCCCGGCTGACCGCGGACTTCTGGGTGAGGGCCTACCTCGCACGGCTTCAGGCCGAGGGCATCCCGGCCCATGTCGTCGCGCATGGCGACGACCACGCCGGCGCGGTGATCGTCAAGCTCGCCACCCTCGACGGGCGCGCGCAGGCCTTCGTGCGCCGCTGGGACCTCGCCAGCGGCGCGCGGCGCGGGGGGGGGCTGGGC
>NZ_JAWLFS010000063.1:0-13583 GCF_041685465.1 Rhodosalinus sp.
ACCGGCAGCACGCCGGCGCGGATGATGTCGCTGACGCAGGCGCCCGCGACCTCCGAGGAGTCGAAGCCCATCAGCACCGGGCGCGCGCCCTCGGGTTTCGGCAGGATGCGGAGCGTGGCCTCGGTCACCACGCCGAGCTGGCCTTCCGAGCCGCAGACGAGCCCCAAAAGGTCGAGCCCGCCCGCGTCCATGTGCGCGCCGCCGAGCTCGACCACGGTGCCGTCGATCAGCACGACGGTCGCGCCGAGCAGGTTGTTCGTCGTCACGCCGTATTTCAGGCAATGCGCGCCGCCCGAGTTCATCGCGATGTTGCCCGCGATCGCGCAGGCGAGCTGGCTCGAGGGGTCGGGGGCGTAGAAGAAGCCGTGCTCCTCCACGGCGCCGGTCACCGAGAGGTTGGTCCGCCCGGTCTGCACGCGGATCATCCGGTCCTCGAGCGAGGTTTCGAGCACCTCGGTCATGCGCGCGACGCCGAGGATCACGCAGTCCGCCGTGGGCAGCGCGCCCCCGGCGAGGCTGGTGCCCGCGCCGCGCGGCACGACCGGCACGCCCATCGCGTGGCAGAGCGCGAGCACGCGGCTCACCTCCTCCGTCGAGCCCGGCAGCACCACGGCGAGCGGCGGGCAGCTGTAGGCGGTGAGCGCGTCGCATTCGTAGGCCCGCGTCTCGGCAGGGTCGTGGATCACCGCGCGGTCCGGCACGATCTCCCGGAGTCGTGCGACGAGATCCTCCTTGCGGGCGAGCACCGCGGGATCGGGGGCGGGCATGTCCATGGGCGTCCTCCTTGCGGAAAGAGTAGGACCCACAAGGTGGTGTGGCAAGGCACACGGGCCGCGCGGGGCGCAGGATCGGCGCCAGGCGCGCCGTCGCCGGGAGGCGGGCATGTGCCATTCGGTCCTGATCGCCGCGCTGCGCTTGGCTCATCCGCCGGTGGCCAGTCCGCTCCGACCTCGCCCGCTCGCTCCCGGTCCCGCGACCATCCCCGGCGCGGGGGCTGCGCGCGGGTGAAGAGGGATAGCGCATTTCGGTGACCCTGCGCCACGCGGACACGGGCCGGGATGACGATGCCGACGGCCGGCGGAGGCTCGCGCCCTCGGCCGGTGCTCGGCACGCGGGGGCTCAGGCATCTGCACGCCCACGAACAGCCCGTCACCCGCTCGCTTTCGTGCGCGCGGGTCGCCCGGGGCAGGTGTGGATCGATCCATTTACCACCCCCACCGGCTGGAGCGGTGCGCGCCTGACCTGGCCGGTCGCCTGAGCCCGCTCTGTCGCGCCCTCGCGGGCGCTCATCGCGCCGCCGGCGCCAGCGAGGACGCCCGCGAGGGCGGAGGAGCGCCCCTCAGCGCCGCCCCTCGCGCAGCCATGCGCCGAGGATCAGCGCCGAGGCCACGAGCAGCACCGCCCAGGCCGGCAGGAGCGGTGTCTGGCGCACGCTCAGCGTCTCGTAGGCGTCGCGCGGCGTGAGCCCGATCCAGCCGCGCCCGGCCGCCGGCCGTCCCTCGCGCACGTTCCGGAGCGCGGGCAGCCCCTCCTCCAGCCGCAGGATGCCGCCGTTCACCGCCTCGATCGCCGGTTCCAGCGCCGCGCCGCTGGCGATCGTCTGCACGAACTCGCGCGGCGCGGCGGGGCCGAGGCCGATCACCGCCTCCTCCTCGCCCTGCTCTAGACGGTAGAGCCCGATCTCCGGCCCCTCGTAGACCGCTTCGAAGCGGCCGGGCGCCACCTCGTCGAGGGGCAGGGCCGTCTCCTCGCCCGAGGGGGTGGTGACGGTGACCGCGCCGACCTCCTCCGAGAGCGTGCGGCGGATGATGCGCATGCTCTGGCCCGTCGCCTCGGCGGTCAGCGCCTCCTCCTCGAGCTCGGGTTCCTTCATCATCCAGTGCGCGAGCCGGCGCAGGAGCTCGAGCTGCGGGCCGCCGCCCTCGTAACCGCGGTTCCAGAGCCACGCGTGGTCCGAGGCCATCAGCGCGATCCGCCCCTCCTCCACCCGGTCGAGCACGAGAAGCGGGCGGTCCTCCGCGCCGTCCATCACCACATCGCCGGCCTCGGGCGTCACGTCGATCTGGCGCATCCAGCGGCCCCAGTCGCCCGCCTGGGGCAGGCCGGCGGTGACCGGGTGGCGCTCTCCCAGCTCGCTCACTGCGGGGCGGTAGCCCTCCTCGACGACGCGGGCGGTGGGGGCGGCGGGGATCACCGACGAGAGCGGCGAACGGTAGAGGCTGTCGGCGCTCGCGAAATCGGGGCCGGCCGCGACCAGCACCGCGCCGCCCCCGCGGACGTAGTCCGCCACGTTGTCGAGATAGATCGACGGCAGGATGCCGCGCCGCTTGTAGCGGTCGAAGATGATGAGGTCGAAATCCTCCACCTTCTCGAGGAAGAGCTCCCGCGTCGGGAAGGCGATGAGCGAAAGCTCCGAGACCGGTACGCCGTCCTGCTTCTCGGGCGGGCGCAGGATCGTGAAATGCACGAGATCCACCGAGCTGTCGGATTTCAGCAGGTTGCGCCAGGTCCGCGTGCCGGCGTGCGGCTCGCCCGAGACGAGGAGCACGCGCAACCGGTCGCGCACGCCGTTCATCTGCACCAGCGCGGCGTTGTTGCGGTCCGTCAGTTCGCCCTCGGCCTCCGGCACGGAGAAGCGGATCACGTTGCGCCCGGCATGCGGCAGCGTCACCGGCAGCGTCACGTCGCGCCCGATCGGCACCTCGAATCGCTCGGGCTCCGCGCCGTCCACGGAGATGTCGAGCGGCGCGGTGCGCGCGCCCTCGGGCGCCGCGCCCTCGTCCTCGACCCTGAGGGTAAGCTCGATCTCCTCGTCGAGGATGGCGAAGGCGGGCGCGTTCTTGACGATCAGGCGGCGGTCCCAGTCGCTCTCCGTCCCGGTCAGCAGCAGGTGCATCGGCGCGGGCAGCTCCGGCAGGCGCTCGAGGTCGTGGAGCCGCCCGTCCGAGAGCAGGATCACCCCCGCGACGCGGCCCCGCGGCTCCCGCGCGAGCGCCTCCGAGACGGCGGTCATCAGGCGGGTGCCCTCGTCGCCCTCTCCGTCGGGCACGGTGACGCGGCGCACCTCGGTGCCGGGGCGGGCGTCGATCTCCTGCGCGAGGGCCTCTGCCGACTCGGCCGTCGTCGCGGCCCGCTCGGCGAGGCGTTGCGAGGCGGTGCGGTCTTCCACCAGCAGCACGATGTCCGACAGCGGCGCGCGGTCCTCCTGCTGCCAGGAGGGCTGCGCCAGCGCGGCGAGGATCACGAGGCCCGCCAGCCCGCGCAGCGCCCAGCCCGCGAGCCCGCGCCACGCGGCGAGCGCGACGGCGACGAGCACGGCCGCGCCCCCCGCACCGAGCAGCCAGAGCGGCACCAGCGGGTCGAAAAGGATCGTTCCGGTCATTGGCCGAGCCTGTCCAGAAGGGCGGGGACGTGCACCTGGTCGGATTTGTAGTTGCCGGTCAGCACGTGCATCACGAGGTTGACCCCGAAGCGGTAGGCAAGCTCGCGCTGGCGCTCGCCGCTGCGGCCGCTGCCGACGGGATAAAGCGGATCGCCGTTCTCGGACACCGCCCAGGCCGCGGCCCAGTCGTTTCCGCCGATCACGACCGGCGTCACGTTGTCGTTGAGATTGCGGAAGGGCATTCCCTCGATCCGCTCGGCGTCCGCCGGCGCGGCCTCCACCCAGACGTCGCGGCGTGCGTGGCGGCCGGGGAAATCCTGCAGCAGGTAGAAGGTGCGCGTCAGGACGTGATCTTCCGGCACCGGCTCGAGCGGCGGGATGTCGAGCGGACGCGCCAGCGCCTGCAGCTTGCGACCGTTGGGCGAGGAGGCCCCGAAGCCTGCCACGTCGGCGTCGCGCGTGTCGAAGAGGATCATGCCGCCCGAGCGGAGGTAGGCGTTGAGCCTGGCGTAGGCCTCGGCCGAGGGCGTCGGCTGCTCGGGCGTGACGGGCCAGTAAAGGAGCGGGAAGAAGGCCAGTTCGTCGCTCTCGAGATCGACGGCGACAGGGTCGGTGGGCTCGACCGAGGTGCGGAAGAAGAGCGTCTCCGACAGCCCGCGGAGCCCGGCGCGCGCGGTGCGGTCAAGGTCCGCGTCGCCGGTGACGACATGGGCGAGCGCCACGTCCTGCGTCGCGGCGAGGGCGAAGGCGTCGGCGTCCTCCTGCGCGGCGCCGGGCGCCGGCGCCAGTACCAGCCCGGCGAGAAGCGCCGCGGCAGCGGCCCCCGCAGGCCCGCCGCGCAGCCGCCCCGACAGCGCGAGCGAGGCGATCACGTCGGCGAGCAGCAGCGCCAGCGCGGCCAGCAGGACAGCGCCGCCGAGCGGTGTCTCCTGCGGGCGGTCGAGCCCCTCGACCGCGATTCGCTCGGGCCAGACGGCGGGTGCGAGCCCGGTCTCGGGCGTCACCACGTTGCGCGCGAGCGCGCGGTCCTCGCCGGCGTAGATCCCCGGCCGCAGCTCCGGGCCGAGGGGGGCGGAGACAAGCTCCGGCCCCGGAACGCCCGGCCGCGTGCCCGCGTCGGCGAGCCGCCCGAACCCGTCGAGAAGCTGCACCGGCTGCCAGACGGTCCCTTCCAGATCGCCCGGTTCGGGCTGGGCGACGGCAGAGGAGACGGCGAGCCGTTCGAGCATCTGCACGAAGAGCCCCGAGAGCGGCAGGCTGGACCACTCGGCGTTGGCGGTGACGTGGAAAAGCACGACCTGTCCCTGCCCGAGCGCCTTGCGCGTCACGAGCGGTGTACCGTCGGTGAGCTGCGCGATCACCCGCTCGGAGAGGCCGGGATCCGGTTGCGCCATGACCTGCGCCGAAACGGTCACGTCCTCGGGCACGTCGAGCCCGTGGAACGGGCTGTCCTCGTTGAAGGGCGCGAGCGCCTTGGGTTCGCCCCAGCTCATCGCGCCGCCGACCGTCCGCCCGCCGGCGCGCAGGCGCACGGGCATCAGCACGTTCTCTTCGTCGCGGCTGATGTCGCTCGCGGCGAGGCGCGGGCCGGCGAAGCGCAGGAGCATCCCGCCGCCCTCGACCCATGCGACGAGGTCTTCTTCCTCCGACGCGGAGAGGGTCGCCACGTCGGCGAGCACGATCACGTCCGGGTTGGCGGGCAGGATATCGCCGAGCGCGCCGTCGAGCAGGTCCGCCGTCGGCTCCAGCGCGTTCTCGAGGTAGTGGAGCGGCGAGAGAAGCTCCAGTTCCTCGCGGTCCTCGCGCCCCGCGATCAGCGCGACCTCGCGCCGGCGGAGCGAATCGTCCGGCAGCGCCACGGCGCCGGCGCCGCGTGTGCCCTCGATCTCGAAGCGGGTCAGCCGCGCGCGCAGCTCCGCGGGCAGCGAGAGGGCGGTCTCGGCCGTGGTGCCGCCGGCGGCGAAATCGGCCGTGGCCCGCGCCAGCACGCGCGGCGCCCCCGCCGGATCGCGCCCGTGCGCGGCGATGGTGATCTCGCGCGGGGCGGCGCCGGCGCTGCGGCGCGCGGTGAGCGTGATCGCGCCATCCTCGAAAACGGGCGGTTCGAGGGCCAGAACCGCGCCGCCCGACTGCATCACGCGCACGCGGCCACGGTCCTCCAGCGCGGCGAGCAGCCGCTCGCGGCTCTCCCGCGCGAGGCCGTCGGAGAGCCAGAGCGTGTCGAACGCCCCGTCGCCGAGGTCCGAGAGGAAGGCGTCCACGTCGTCGCCGTCCGGTGTCCAGGGCTGCGGCGCAAGCTCGGCGAGACGCCCGCGCCATGCGTCGGCGGCCTGAAAGACCGGTGCTCCGGGGGTCGTCAGCCGCGCGAGCGCCACGGTGCGCCCGTCGCGCCCGGCCTCGGCGAGCACCGTCTCGAGCGCCTCCTCCTTCGAGCGCCAGTCGCCCGCCGCGCCCCAGGACCCGTCCGACAGGATCAGGAGCGGGCCGCGCCCCGCCTCGGCCGGATCGCGCTCGGGGTTGAGGACCGGCCCCGCGAGGCCGACGATGATGGCCGCCACCGCCGCCATCCGCAGGAGCAGCAGCCACCACGGCGTCCGGTCGCTCACCTGTTCCGCGTCACGCAGGCCGAGGAGGAGCGCCACGCCCGGAAAGCGCCGCCGCAGCGGCGCGGGCGGCACGGCGCGCAGCAGCAGCCAAAGGACCGGCAGAGCGGCGAGCGCCGCGAGCAGCCAGGGCGCGGTGAAGCCGAGGGCGCCGAAGACCGTCATTCGAGGCCCCCGTCCATCCCCTGCCAGAGCCAGAGCAGCGCGGACTGCGCCGATTCGGTCGTATGGTGACAGTGATAGCGCCAGCCCGTCGCCTCGCAGAGCGCGGCGAGCCGTGCCTTCCGCTCGGCGAGGCGTTCGAGGTAGCGGTCGCGCAACTCGTCGGCCTTCAGCGTCTCGTGGGCGAGGCTGCGGCCCACGCTTTCGAAGATGGTGCGCCCGCGGAAGGGGAACGCCTCCTCGGCGGGGTCGAGCACCTGAAGCATGACGCCGCGCACGCCGCGGTCGGCCGCCTCGCCGAGCGCGGCCTCGACCGGCGCGGGATCGCCGAGGAAGTCCGAGATGAAGATCGCGCTCGACTGCGGCAGCATCGCGCGCGCTTCCGGCGCGCCGTAATCCTCGATCGCCTCGCGCGAGAAGGCCTCGGCCAGCCGAATGAGCTGCACCTCGCCGCGGCGCGGGGGCAGGTCGCCCCCGGTCAGGCCCACGCGTTCGCCGCCGCGCACCAGAAGCACCGCGACCGCGAGGGCGAGGAGACGGGCGCGGTCGGCCTTCTCGGCGATGTCGGGGGCCGAGGCGAAGCGCATCGAGGCCGCCTGATCCACCCACATGAGCACGGACTGCGCCACCTGCCATTCCCGCTCGCGGACGAATCGCTCGTCCGACCGCGCGGAGCGGCGCCAGTCCACCATGCGCGCCGTATCGCCGGCGACCATCGGGCGATACTGCCAGAAATCGTCGCCCACGCCCGCGCGCCGCCGTCCGTGACTGCCGAGCAGCACGGTCCCCGCGAGCTGGTCGGCACGTGCGAGCAGGGGGGGCAGGGCCCCCGCCTCGGCCTCGGCGCGGGCGCGGAGGGCGGGCGCCTCGCTCACGCGGCGGCCCCGGGCCGGGCCAGGCTCTCGCAGGTCTCGTCGATGATGGCGCCAAGGCTTTCGCCGCGCGCGCGGGCGGCGAAGCGAAGCGCCATGCGGTGGGTCAGCACCGGGCGCGCCATGGCGAAGACATCCTCGACCGAGGGCGCGAGCCGCCCTTGCAGGAGCGCGCGCGCGCGAACGGTCAGCATCAGAGCCTGCGCCGCGCGCGGCCCCGGACCCCATGCGACGCTTTCGCGGATCCGGTCGCGCGCCGTCGTGTCGTCGGGGCGGAAGCTGCGCACGAGATCGAGGATCACCTCCACGACGCTTTCGCCGACGGGCATCCGCCGCAGGAGCTTCTGCGCGGCGATCAGGTCGGCCGACGAGAACACCCCGTGGGCCTCCTCCTCCTCCGCGCCGGTGGTGGCGAGCAGGATCGCGCGCTCGGTGTCCCGGTCGGGATAGTCCACGTCGATCTGCACGAGGAAGCGGTCGAGCTGCGCCTCGGGGAGCGGATAGGTGCCCTCCTGCTCGATCGGGTTCTGCGTGGCGAGCACGTGGAAGGGCTTGTCGAGCGGGCGATCCTCGCCGGCGACGGTGACCTGTTTCTCCTGCATCGCCTGCAGGAGCGCGGACTGCGTGCGCGGGCTGGCGCGGTTGATCTCGTCGGCCATCAGCAACTGGCAGAAGATCGGGCCGGGAATGAACTTGAAGGCGCGCGCGCCGTCGGCGCCGGTCTCCAGCACCTCGGAACCGAGGATGTCGGCCGGCATCAGGTCCGGCGTGAACTGGATGCGGTTGCCGTCGAGGCCCATCACCGTCGCCAGCGTCTCGACCAGGCGCGTCTTGCCGAGGCCTGGCAGGCCGAGCAGCAGCGCATGCCCACCGCAGAGCAGGGCCGAGAGCGTCAGGTCGACGACGGTTTCCTGTCCGATGAAGCGCCGGGTGATCGAATCGCGCGCCTCGGCGAGCCTCTGTTCCAGCGCCTCGATCTCCGCGACCAGATCGCCATCCTCGGCCATGACAGGCCCTCCCTTCGTCATATATCGAGTCTGACAGGTATCGCGCGACGGAAGGAAGGCAAAAAGCATGTCCGCACAAATTCCCGTGACCCCGTCCGCCGAGAGCATCGCCGACGCCGCGCGCGCCGCGAAAGCGGGCAAGGGGCCGCCACCCGTGCACAAGTGGAATCCGCCCTTCTGCGGCGATCTCGACATGCGAATCGCGCGGGACGGGACGTGGTTCTACCTCGGCACGCCGATCGGCCGCGTCGAGCTGGTGAAGCTGTTCTCCTCGATCCTGCGCAAGGACGGCGACCGGTATGTTCTCGTCACCCCGGTCGAGAAGGTGGGAATCACCGTGGACGACGCCCCCTTCGTGGCCGTCGACTTCGAGGCCGAGGGGGACGGGCGCGACCAGGTGCTGACCTTCGTCACCCACGTCGGCGATCACGCGGTCGCGGGACCCGACCACCCCATCCGCGTGGAGCGCGACCCCGAGACCGGCGAGCCCTCGCCCTACGTCCTGATCCGCGACCGGCTGGAGGCGCTGATCGATCGCAAGAGCTTCTACCGCCTGGTCGAGCACGGCACGCGCGAGGAGGTGGACGGCGAGAGGTGGTTCGGTCTCTGGTCGTCGGGGGAATTCTTCCCCGTCATCCCGGCGGCGGACCTGCCGGAGGAGTGAGCCGCAAGGCGTTTCGAAACGCCTTGCGCCAAGCGGTTTGCCAAACCGCTTTGAACAGGACCGCAAGCGGGGGAACGGACCCGCTCGATCGGGACCGCGCCGCCCGGGCGCGGGAGCGCGCGCCGCGTCCGCGGCCCGTGTGAAGCCGTCCCGGGTTGCGCGCGGCGGGACGCGGGCATGACTTGGGCCGCGGCGCTTCGGGGTTACCTCACCCCGCGTGAAACCGCCCGGAGAGACCACATGATTCCCGCACGTTATGCCGATCTTCTGTTCAGCTTCATGTTGTCGGGGCTGATGTCGCTCGCGATCACGGGGCTGACGACGCTGCGCACGATGGGCCTCGCCGAGGGGGTCGTCGCGGCCTGGGTCTGGGGCTGGCTCAGCGGCTGGGCCGTCGCCTTCCCCTTGGTGCTTGTTCTCGCGCCGCTGACGCGGCGGGCAGTGCGCGTGCTGACGGACGCCGCGGCCTGAGCCGCCCGCTCAGACCGGGTGCCCGATGGCATTCGCCTCGGCGCAGGCGGTCTCCGGAGTCTCCAGTTCGAGCGTGCTGTGGGCGAGGTCGAAGCGGTCCTCCAGCATTGTACGCAGCGCAAGGCGCACCTCCTGAACCGGCCGCGTGCCGTCGAGCACGACATGCGCCTCCAGCGCCGCCTCGTGCTCCTGCATCCGCCAGAGGTGAAGATGGTGCACGTCCCGCACGCCCGTGACCCCGCGCATGGCGCCGAGCACCTCCTGGGTGTCGAGACCCTCGGGGCTCGCAAGCATCAGGATGCGCACGACCGGCACGAGGCCCAAGGCCGACTGCCAGAGGATATAGGCCGCGATGGCGAGCGTCACCGCGGCGTCCAGCCAGTGCCAGCCGAACGCGAGGATCAGGCTCCCCGCCACGATCACGCCGACGGAGGCCAGCGCGTCCGACAGGTTGTGCAGGAAGGCCGCGCGGATGTTCACGCTGGATTTCGCCATCGCCCAGGTCAGCGCCACGGTTGCCACGTCGACGACCAGCGCGACGCCCGCGACGATCACCACGATCCAGCCCGCCACCGGCTCCGGCGCGACCAGCCGTGTCACGCCCTCGACTGTGAGCCAGACCGCGATGACGATCAGCGTCGTGTAGTTGACGAGCGCCGCCACCACCTCCGCCCGGCCGTAACCGAAGGTCATCGCCGCGTCCGCCGGCCGCCGCCCGATCCGCCGCGCGGCGAGCGCGATGCCCAGCGACAGCGCGTCGGACAGGTTGTGGATCGCGTCCGCGATCAGCGCGAGCGAGCCCGAGATCACCCCCGCCACGATCTGCGCCAGCGTGAGCGCCAGGTTCGCGCCCACGGCGAGGCCGACGCGCGCGTCGCCGGCGCCGGGGTCGACGTGATGGTGGTGATGATGGCCGTGGCCGCTCATGCCCCGCCCCTAGCAGCGCCGCGCGCGCCGATCCAGCGACGACGCCCGCAAGGGCGGAGGCGCGACGCTCGTCGGCCCTCTCGGGCCTCCGCGCTCAGGGCATGCGGACAAGGTAGACGGAACAGGGCGCATGGGCTGCCACGTGGCTCGCTGTCGTGCCGATGAGATAGTCCTGGATCCGCGGGTTCGCCGCCTCCATCACGATGATGTCCACCGCCTCCTCGGCGGCGAGCTTCAGGATCTGGCGGTGCACCGCGCCCTTGCGCACGACGAGGCGCGGCTCGACCGGGCCGGGCGGGAAGTCCCGCACGAACTTGCGCAGTTCGCCGCTCCAGTAGCCGACGGAGTCGCGGATGTTCAGGTTGCGCTCCATCTCCGGGGCCACGGTCATGACGATGAGCTCCGCGCCGCGACGCACGGCCATCTCGCAGGCCTCCTCGTAGGCATCCTGCTGCAGCTTCAGGTGGCGCAGGTTGACGGGGCAGAGGATCTTCCGGGTCTCGCGGGCCATGGCGTGTCTGTCCTTTCGTGGCGCCGGTGCGGGGCCACCCCTTGCGCCGGGGGCGGGGGCCGCGCGTGTCTGTTCCCGCCGCTTTCGCCCGCGATCGCGTCACCGCGTCCCGCGCGACGGCACACCGCGGGGGCAACGTCGGCGTGCCGTGGCGCGTTCCCCGCGCCTCAATGGGCAGCGGCCCAGTTCGCGCCCGTCCCGGCCTCCGCGACGAGCGGAACCGCGAGCTTCACGACAGGCTCCGCCGCGCCCTCCATCACCGCGCGCGCCGCCTTGATGAGCGCGTCCTCCGCGCCCGCCGCCACCTCGAAGAGCAGTTCGTCGTGCACCTGCAGCAGCATCTCGGCCGGCAGCCCCTCGATCGCGGCGGGCATGCGCACCATGGCGCGGCGGATGATGTCGGCCGCCGTGCCCTGGATCGGCGCGTTGATCGCCGCGCGTTTGGCGAAGCCCGCCCGCGGGCCGCGCGCGGTGATCTCGGGCGTGTGGATCACCCGGCCGAACAGCGTCTCGACCCGGCCGTGGTCCTTGGCGAAGGCTACCGTCTCGTCCATGTAGGCGCGGATGCCGGGGAAGCGCTCGAAGTAGCGGTCGATGAAGCCCTGCGCCTCGCCCCGCGGGATGCGCAGCTGCCGCGCGAGGCCGAAGCCCGAGATGCCGTAGATCACGCCGAAGTTGATCGCCTTGGCGCGGCGGCGGATCTCGGGCGTCATCGCGTCGAGGGGGACGTCGAACATCTCCGAGGCGGTCATCGCGTGGATGTCCTGGCCCTCGCGGAAGGCGGCCTTGAGCTGGTCGATCCCGGCGACATGGGCGAGGATTCGCAGTTCGATCTGGCTGTAGTCGAGGCTGACGAGCACCTTGCCCTCCTCCGCGACGAAGGCCTCGCGGATGCGCCGGCCCTCCTCGGTGCGGATGGGGATGTTCTGCAGGTTCGGGTCGGAGGAGGCGAGCCGCCCCGTCGCCGCGCCGGACTGCACGAAGGAAGTGTGCACGCGCCCCGTCTCGGGGTTGATGTGCTCCTGCAGCGCGTCGGTGTAGGTGCTCTTGAGCTTGGAGACCGCGCGCCAGTCGAGCACCTTGCGCGGCAGTTCGTGCTCGGTCGCCAGGTCCTCCAGCACGTCGGCCGGCGTGGCGTAGGCGCCGGTCTTGCCGCGCTTGCCCCCCGGCAGGCTCATCTTGTCGAAGAGGATCTCGCCCAGCTGCTTCGGGCTGCCGACGTTGAAGGTCTCTCCCGCGAGCTCGTGGATCTCCGATTCGAGCGCCGCCATCTTCTGCGAGAAGGCGCCCGACATGCGCGAAAGCGTGTCGCGGTCCACCCGGACGCCCGCCATCTCCATCCGCGCCAGCACCGGCGCGAGCGGGCGCTCCATCCGCTCGTAGACGCGCGTGACATGCGCCGCGTGCAGCTGCGGCTTGAAGCGCTCCCAGAGGCGCAGCGTCACGTCCGCGTCCTCGGCGGCGTAGGGCACGGCCTTCTCGATCGGCACACGGTCGAAGGTGATCTGGCTCTTGCCCGACCCGATGAGGTCCTTGATCGGGATGCAGCCGTGGCCGAGGTAGCGCTCGGCGAGCGTGTCCATGCCGTGCCCGTGCAGGCCCGAATACATGGCGTAGGACATCAGCAGCGTGTCGTCGAAGGGCGCCACGCGGATGCCGAGCCGGGCGAGCACCTTGGCGTCGTATTTCACGTTCTGCCCGATCTTGAGCACCGCGTCGTCCTCCAGGAGATCGCGCAGCGCGGCGAGCGCCTCCTCCATCGGGAGCTGCCCCGCGGCGAGCGCCGTGCCGCCGAAGAGGTCGTCCGCCCCCTCGGCCCCGTCCGGCTTGTGCGCGAGGGGGACATAGGCCGCCTCGCCCGGGCCGAGCGCCAGCGAGACGCCGACGAGATCGCAGCGCATCTCGTCGAGGCCGGTGGTCTCGGTGTCGAAGGCGACGAGGCCTGTCGCGCGGGCGCGCGCGATCCAGTCGGCGAGCTCGCCCATGTCGCGGATGCAGAGGTAGGCCTCCGGATCGAAGGGCGCGTCCGCGGGCGCCTGCGGCCCGTCATCCTGCTCAGCCTCCGGCCTCTGCGGCGCCGCTTCCGGCACCACCGGCGCCTCGACGTCCAGCGCCTCCGCGATCCGGCGGGTGAGCGTGCGGAATTCCATCTCCGTCAGGAACCCGAGGAGCGTGTCAGGGTCGGGCTCCCTCAGCTCGAGGTCATCCGGCCCGAACTCGAGCGTGACATCGTCGTCGAGCTGCACCAGAGCCTTTGAAAGGCGGATCTGATCGGCATGCTCGACGAGCGTCTGGCGCCGCTTGGGCTGCTTGATCTCTCCGGCGCGCGCCAGAAGCGTCTCGACGTCGCCGAACTCGTTGACGAGAAGCGCCGCCGTCTTGACCCCGATGCCGGGCGCGCCGGGCACGTTGTCGACGCTGTCGCCGGCGAGCGCCTGCACGTCCACCACGCGCTCGGGGTCGACGCCGAACTTCTCGCGCACGCCGTCCACGTCGATGCGGCGGTTCTTCATCGCGTCGAACATCTCGACGCCGCCGCCGACGAGTTGCATGAGGTCCTTGTCGGAGCTCACGATGGTCACGCGCCCGCCCGCCTCGCGCGCCTCGCGCGCGAGCGTCGCGATGATGTCGTCGGCCTCGTAGCCCTCGAGTTCGATGCAGGGGATATTGAAGGCCTCGACCGCGCGGCGCGTGAGCGGGATCTGCGGACGCAGCTCCTCCGGCATCTCCTCCCGGTTGGCCTTGTAGGCCTCGTAGAGGTCGTTGCGGAAGGTGTGGCTGCCCTTGTCGAAGATCACCGCGAGATGCGTCGCCGCGTCCGGCCCCTCGTTCGCGTCGATATAGCGCTGCAGCATGTTGCAGAAGCCCGCCACCGCACCGACCGGCGCCCCGTCCGAGCGCCGCGTGAGCGGCGGCAGCGCGTGATAGGCGCGGAAAATGAAGGCCGAGCCGTCGATGAGATGCAGATGATGGCCCTTGCCGAA
>NZ_JAWLFS010000295.1:0-3268 GCF_041685465.1 Rhodosalinus sp.
GCCCAGATGTTGAGGTAGTTCGCCGCGAAGATCACGAGGGCGCCGACGAGCACCGCCCATTGCAGCGCTTCGGCGTAGAGCGCCATGCCCACCGCCGTCAGCACCGGCAGCCGCGCGAAATCCATCGGCATCACCACCGCCGCCGGCGCGAGGGAGAGCGCGCTCGTCAGGCAGAAATGCGCCGAGAGCCCCGCGATCCCCACCACCACGAGCCAGCCCGCGGCCCAGAGCGGCGGCACCGCGATGTCGAGATCGGCCGCCGCCGTGACGAGGCCGAAGACCGCCTGCATCGCGGTCATCCAGAAGAGGATGCAGGTGATCGTCTCGCTCCGCGTGAGGCGCCGGGTGAAGACCGCCGAGACGGCGAAGCCCACCGCCGCGCCCGCCGCCGCGATCTGCCCCACCGAGAGGGCCGCGGCGCCCGGTTGCGCGACGATCAGGATGCCGAGAAACCCGAGCGCCGCCGAGACGAGCCGCATCACCGTCAGCCGCTCGCCGAGCACCAGCGGCGAAAGCAGCACCACCCAGATGGGCGAGGTGAACTCGAAGGCCACGAGCTGGGCGAGCGGGATGAGCGGGATCGCGAAGAACCAGAGGTTCTGCCCGGTGAAATGCGCCACGTTGCGCGCCGCGTGCAGCCCGATGCGGCGCGTGCGCACCTCCGCGAGGCGGCCGGTCCAGCCCGCGACGGCGACCACGACCGCCATGCCGACGAGGCTCCGGTAGAACATGATCTCGAAGGTATCCAGCGTGCCGCCGAGCTGGCGCCCCGCGATCGCCATGCCGGTGAAGGAGGCGACCGTCCCCGCCATCCAGATCGTCGCCTTGAGCGTCGGGCTCATCTCGGGCGCCCCGCGTCGGGCGGGTCCGGCCTGTCATGCCGCCGGGCAGACGCGGCCTGCCTGCCGCCCGGGCCGGACCGGGCGGCGGGGAAAGGCGCGTGCTCCGTCCCTCCGGCGCGCCCCGCCGGTGTCGTGTCCCCGAGGCGGCCCCCGCAGGGGCCCCCACCGAAAGCGCGCGGAAACATCCCGTGCTTCGGACGGCCGACGCCCTGCGCGATGCTGGCCCCGGCAATGCGCGGCACGCCGCTCACCCGGCCGCGCGGCGGGCGATCCGCGCCAACGCCGGCCTCGGCCCGGGCGGCACCCGGCGCGCCCAAGGCCGCGCTATTCCCACTCGATCGTGCCCGGCGGCTTCGAGGTGATGTCATAGGTCACCCGGTTGATGCCGCGCACTTCGTTGATGATCCGCGTCGCCGTCTCGGTCAGGAAGTCGTGGCTGAAGGGATACACGTCCGCCGTCATCCCGTCGACGGAGGTCACCGCGCGCAGTGCGCAGGCGTAGTCGTAGGTGCGCCCGTCGCCCATCACGCCCACCGTGCGCACCGGCAGGAGCGCCGCGAAGGCCTGCCAGATCTCGTCGTAGAGCCCGTGGCGGCGGATCTGGTCGATGTAGACCGCGTCCGCCCGGCGCAGGATGGCGAGCTTGTCGCGCGTGATCTCGCCCGGGCAGCGGATGGCGAGACCCGGGCCGGGGAAGGGGTGGCGCCCGATGAACCAGTCCGGCAGGCCGAGCTCGCGGCCGAGCGCGCGCACCTCGTCCTTGAAGAGCTCGCGGAGCGGCTCGACGAGCTTCAGACCCATTTTCTCGGGCAGGCCGCCCACGTTGTGGTGGCTCTTGATCGTCACCGACGGCCCGCCGGCGAAGCTCACGGACTCGATCACATCCGGATAGAGCGTGCCCTGCGCGAGGAACGCGGCGCCCTCGATCCGGCCCGCATGCTCCTGGAAGACGTCGATGAAGAGCCTCCCGATGGTCTTGCGCTTCTCTTCCGGGTCGGAGACGCCGTCCAGCGCGTCCAGGAAGCGGTCCTGCTCCTCGGCATGGATGAGCGGGATGTTGTAGTGGTCCCGGAACATGCCCGTGACCTCCTTCGCCTCGCCCTCGCGCAGCAGACCGTGATCCACGAAGACGCAGGTCAGCTGATCGCCGATCGCCTCGTGGATGAGCACCGCCGCGACGGAACTGTCCACGCCGCCCGAGAGGCCGCAGATCACCCGCGCGTCGCCCACCGCCTCGCGGATCTTCGCGATCGCCTCCTCGCGGTAGGCGCCCATCGTCCAGTCCCCCGTGAAACCGGCGATCTTCAGGAAGTTGGCGTAGAGGTGCCGGCCGTTGGGCGTGTGATGCACCTCCGGATGGAACTGCACCGCGTAGAAGTGCCGTTCGGGGTCGGCGGTGATGGCGCAGGGCGCGCCGGGGCTCGTGCCGAAGACCTCGAAGCCGGGGGCGAGCGCGGCGACGTGGTCGCCGTGGCTCATCCAGACCTGCTCGGGGCCTTCGGCGAACCAGCCGTCCAGAAGGTCGAGACGCCCGCCCGCCGGGCTGACCGAGGCGCGACCGAACTCCGCCGTGCCGGCGCCGCGCTCGACGCGGCCGCCCAGCATGGCCGTCATCACCTGCTGGCCGTAGCAGATGCCGAGGACGGGCACGCCGAGCTCGAACACCGCCCGCGGCGGGCGCGGGCTGTCCGCGTCCGGAACCGAGGCCGGCCCGCCCGAAAGGATCACCGCCTTCGGAGCGAAGTCCCGGAGAAAGGCCTCCGTCACTCTCTGGAAAGGGTGGATCTCGCAATAGGTATTCAGCTCGCGCAGCCGACGCGCGATGAGCTGGGTCACCTGGCTGCCGAAATCGACGATCAGCAGGCGGTCGTGTTGGCGTTCCTGGTCCATGCGCGGTGGTTACGCCGCACGGCCGCGTGGCGCAAGCGCCCACGGTCGCCTGCAAAACAGGGGGGCTGTCTGCCCCCCTCTTGGCCTGACGGCCAATTCACCCCCCGAGGATATTTGACCCAAGAAGAAGAACCGGACGCGTGCTCCATCATCTTGGCGCAAATACTCCGGGGAGCGCGAGGGGCAGCGCCCCTCGCCGGTGCTGCGCGGACAGCGCGTGCCAGCGGCGGGTAGATGGCGCTCGGCATGTCGCTTTCGGCCTTCAAGGGGCGCAAATCGTCGCGGCGTGGGCGTGACGGCGGGGTAGACCGGCGGTCACCGGATCAGGACGCGGTGAGGTGCGAGATGGGCGAAGCGGCGGGCCGCAGACGGGCGCGGACGGGAGGCGGCGCGGCGCGGCGCGCCGAACGCGCGGCGCATCGCGTCGAGACGGCGCGCTTCATCGAGCGCAACATTCCTCTCTTCGAGGTCCTCGACGCCGAGGCGCTCGAGATCATCGAGGCGAATGCCGAGACCGTGCTTCAGGAAGTGGGCGT
>NZ_JAWLFS010000296.1:0-3229 GCF_041685465.1 Rhodosalinus sp.
GCGACGAGCGACGGCCGCGTCAACAGCGCGTCGGGCAGGTCGATCGGATCGGGATTGGCCTCGCCCAGCCGCTCGACGAGGCGGATCATGTCGTAGCCGAGATATCCGAAGAGCCCGGCCGCGGCGGGCGGCATGTCGGGGGGCATCTCGATCCGGCTTTCCGCGATGAGCGCGCGCAGCGAGTCGAGCGCGGGGCGCTCGTCGGGCGTGAAGCTCTCGGGCTCGAAGCGCGCGCTGCGGTTGATCTCGGCCCGGCCGCCGCGGCAGCGCCAGACGAGATCGGGTTTCATGCCGATGATCGAGTAGCGTCCGCGTTGCTCACCGCCGGTCACCGACTCCAGCAGGAAGCTCAGCGGCTGCGGGCCGGCGAGCTTCAGCATGAGCGATACCGGCGTGTCGAGATCCGCTGCAAGACGCGTCCAGACCAGCTGAGGCTGTCCGGCGTCGTAGGCGGCGGCGAAGGTCTCGGGATCGGGTGTCAGCGCCATGGGGTCACTGGAAATTGGCGTGAACCGCGTTGAGCGCGGCCTGATCGATGGTGACGCCCGCGCGCGACTGCACCTCGCGGGCATAGGTCTCGAGCAGGTCGTCGGCCAGCCCGGCGGCGCCCTGCTGTGCGATCTGCGCGCGCAGGCCGGAGATATCCTCGGCCTGCGGGTCGGGCGCCTCGACGTCGTCGAGGCGCAGGATCAGCACCGACGCGCCGTCCGGCACGATGCGCACCTCTCCCGGGTCCATGCCGAAAACGGTCTCGACGGTGTCGCGCGGCAGCCCCTCGACGAAGCCGTCACGGGTCACGCCCTCGATCTGCGTCGCATCGTCGAGGCCGACGGACGCGAAGGATCGCCCGGCGCGCAGGTCGTCGGTCAGGTCCTCGGCCCGCTCGGTCAGGCGCGTGCGCGTCTCTTGCTCTTCCCAGAGAAGCGCGGCGCGCCCGGCGACCTCCTCGAAGGGGGCGGGCGCCGGCGGCACCACCTCGTCGAGGCGGAGGGCGAAGACACCGCCGTCGCCGAGCGCCTCGATTTCCGGGAAGTCCTCCTCGGTCACTGCCTCGGCGGCATCCCGGAACGCCTCGTAGGCGGCGATGCCCTCGGACATGTCCTCGTGCCACTCGATCTCGCCAAGCGCCATCTCGGTCTCGTCGGCGAGCTCTTCCAGCCGCGCGCCTCCGGCGAGCAGGTCGTCGAAACTGTCGACCTGATTGGCGATCACGCGGCGCGCACGGTCGGCGGCGAGCTCGTCGCGCAGCTCCGGCTCGGCCTCCTCGAAGCTCGTCTCCTGCGCGGCGAGCCTCGCGTTGACGCGGTAGAGCGCCGGACCGAGCGAAGAGGGCAGGGGGCCCACCACCTCACCCGTTTCGGCGGCGAAGACGGCATCCGCCGCGTCCCCCAGCTTGCGGCGCGTCACGTCGCCGAGATCGATGTCGGAGAGCGAAAGGTCGCGCGCCTCGACCTCGGCCTCGAAGCTGGTCTCGCCCGCCTCGATCGCCTCGCGCGCCTCCCGGGCCGCAGCCTCGTCCGGGTAGGCAAGGCGCTCGACCAGGCGGCGCTCGGGCTGGCGATACTGTGCACCGCGGTCCTCGTAGAGATCGCGCAGCGCCTCTTCGTCGACCTCGACCTCGTCCACGATCATCTCCGGCGTGAGCCAGGCGTAGGTGATGCGCTTCGTCTCGGGGCGCATGAAGCGGTCGGTGTTCTCGTCGTAGAAGGCGCGGAGTTCGTCCTCCGACGGCGCGGGCACGGGCGTCTCCAGCGCGTCGGTCCCGAGCCGCGCCCATGTGAAGCTGCGCTGTTCGCCCACGAAGTCGGTCAGCGCGTCCACGTAGGGATCCGGCGCCGGCGTGGCCGCGCGCACCGCGTCCTGCAGGATGCCGCGGGACGTCTCGGCGCGCAGGTCGGCCTCGAACTCGGCCTCGGTGAGCCCGGCGTTTTCCAGCGCGAAGCGGTAGGCCTCGCGGTCGAGCTCCCCGTCGGGACCCTGGAAGGCGGAGATTTCCGCGATCTGGTCTGCCACGACCGCGTCGCCGACGGAAATCCCGAGCCGCGCGGCCTCGTCGTCGAGCGCGGCCTGCAGGATGAGCCGGCCGAGCACCCGCTGATCGATGCCCGCCTCGCGCGCCTCCTGAAAGGTGACGGCCGAGCCGCGCTGCTGGGTCAAGGCACGCAGCTCGTTCTGCAGGGCGCGGGCATAGTCGTCGGCGGCGACATCCTGATCGCCGACCTGTGCGACGGTGCGCACGGTCCCGGTGAGGTTGGTCGCCCCGAACCCGGCAAGCCCCACGATCAGCAGGCCCAGCAGGATCCAGACGAAGATTCGCGATGTTCCGCTGCGCGCCGCCATGCCGCCTCCCGCCGATGCCCTGCGCGCGTTCCTAGCCGCGCGCCCCCGTCTCGGCAAGCGGATAGGCGAGACGGGCGAGCCGGGCATAAAGCTCTTCGATGCCAGCGCGGTCCACGTTGGCGAAGGCGATGCGCAGATGGCGCGCGCCGCTCGCGTCCGCTTCGGGCACGAACATCGTTCCGGGCAGCGCGAGCACGCCGATGTCGGAGATCATGCGCTGCGCGAGCTCGTCGGAGGCCAGCGCGAAGGGCTGCTCGAGATAGGCGAAATAGGCGCCGACCCCTTTCAGCCGCCAGCCTGCGTCGGCGAGGCGGCCCGCGCCCGTCTCGATCGCGGCGCGGCGGTCGAGGATCTCGGCCCGCTCGCCCGCGAGCCACTGCGCGAGGTGCCGAAGCCCGAAGAGCGCCGCGTGCTGGCCGAGCTGCGGCGGGCAGATCGCCACCGTGTCGAGGAATTTCTCGGCCTCGGCGAGCGTCGCGGCATCCGCGACCATCGCGCCCGTCCGGTGCCCGGTGAGACGGTAGGCCTTGGAGAAGGAGTAGAGATGCACGAGATGGCGCGGCCAGTCCGGATCGGCGAAGAGGTCGTGCGGCGCGCCCGGCCGCGCGTCGAAATCGCGGTAGGTCTCGTCGAGGATGAGGGTGAGGCCGCGGTCCTGCGCGAGATGGTAGAACGACGCTACCACGTCGGCCGGATACTCGACGCCGCCGGGGTTGTTCGGCGTCACCAGCACGATCGCACGGGTGCGGGACGTGATGAGTGCCGCCGCGCGCTCCGGGTCGGGCAGAAGGTCGTCGCCACAGGGCAGGGGCACGGCGCGGACGCCCGCCATGTCGAGCCACATCTTGTGATTGAAGTACCAGGGCGTCGGCAGGATCACCTCGCAGCC
>NZ_JAWLFS010000297.1:0-3212 GCF_041685465.1 Rhodosalinus sp.
GCGGCCCCACCGCGCTGGTGCCTCGGCGTTCCTGCCGAGCGTCGCGGCAGCTGCACCCCCCCTCCGGCCGGTGAAGCGACCCGTTTCGCCCTCTCGCTCAGCGGCTCTCGGCCGGGGCGGCGAGGCGCCAGAGGCTCAACACCGTCTGGCCGACGAGCAGGGGCACGAGGCTGCCACCCAGAACGAGGCCCCATCCGACGGCATCCGGCGGCACAACGCCCAGAACCGCGCCCAGACCCGGCAGCCAGACAGCGGCGGCGATGAGGACGAGGCAGAGGCCGATCGCGGACCAGACCCAGCGGTTGCGCACGACCTCGTTGGCGAAAAGCCCGGTTCCCGCATCGCGCATGTTGAAGACGTGCCAGAGCCGCGCGAGCGCGAAGCTCAGGAATCCGATCGTCACCGCCGCGTCCCGGCCCATGCCCTGCGCCAGCGCGACGAAGAAGACGGTCGTGACGGACGCCGCGATCAGCGCGCCCCAGAGGGCGGTCGCGATCCAGTGTCCGCGCGTCAGGACAGGTTCCCCGGGATCGCGCGGCTTGCGGTCCATGATGCCCTCGGGGCTTTCGCCCACCCCGAGCGCGAGCGCCGGGAACACGTCGAGCACGAGATTTATGTAGAGGATCTGAAGCGGCAACAGTGGCAGCGGTGCACCGATCACCGCGCAGAGTCCGACGGCCAGAACCTCGCCGAGGTTGCCCGAGAGCAGGTAGATGATGAAGCGGCGGATGTTCTCGAAGATCGTCCGGCCCTGTTCGATGGCCATGACGATCGTCGGGAAGGCGTCGTCCTTCAGAACGATGTCCGCCGCCTCGCGCGCGACATCGGTGCCGCGCCGGCCCATGGCGATCCCGACATCGGCCTTCTTCAGCGCCGGCGCGTCGTTCACGCCGTCGCCCGTCATGGCGACCACGGCGCCCGCCTCCTGCCAGAGGCGGATCAGGTCGAGCTTCTGTTCGGGCGAGACGCGGGCGAAGACGTGATGATCCCGGAGGGCCGCATGGTCGCCTTCGGCGGTGTCGGCGCCCATGTGCGGCAGGTTGCGGCCGATCATCGCCCTTGGCTCGTCGGCCAGTCCCACCTTGCGGGCGATGGCCGTCGCCGTCACGGGCTGGTCGCCGGTCACCATGATCACCCGGATGCCCGCGTTGCGGCAGCGCTCGACGGCGTCGGGCGCGTCGTCGCGGGGCGGGTCGATCAGACCGACGAGGCCGAGGAGAGTCAGGTCCGAATAGGGGGCGCTTTCGGGGCTGTCGGCCTGCCGCTCCGCGATCGCGAGCACGCGCAGGCCGCGCTCTGCCAGCGCCTCGACGCGCTCGACCCACCCTGCGCGCGCATCTTCCGAAAGCGCCCGGGCGTCGCCGTCGTCCGTGGCGATCTGCGTCGTGACCTCGAGCACGGCCTCGGGCGCACCCTTGACCGCGACGCGAAAGCCGCTGCCCGCGCGGTGAAACGTCGCCATCATCTTGGTGTCGGCGTCGAAGCTTTCCTCGCGCTCCTCGGGCTGGTCGTCGAGCAGCCGGTCCCGCCGGAGGTCCACGGCCGCCGCGGCATGCAGGAGCGCGATCTCCATCGGATCGCCGGTGCCGCTCGGGTCCCCTGCGCGGTCCGGTCCTGCGGCGTCGTCGTCGAGCTCGGCATTATTGCACAGCGCCGCGACCTCCAGAAGCCGGCACGCCAGGGCCGAGGGCTCTGCGGGACGCGCATCCTCGTCCCACGGCACGTCCTCGTCGCCGCCCGGAAGGGCAAGGCGGGCCACGCGCATCCGGTTCTGCGTGAGCGTTCCGGTCTTGTCGGCGAAGATCACGCTGGTCGAGCCCAGCGTCTCCACCGCGGCGAGCCGTTCGACCAGCGCGTTGCGCCGCGCCATGCGCCACATGCCGCGCGCCAGCGCGACCGTGGCCACGATCGGCAGACCCTCGGGCACGGCCGCGACCGCGAGCGCCACCGCCGTCTCGAGCATCGAGACGAGGTCCTTGCCGCCCAGCCAGCCGAGGACGGCGACCACCGCCGCCACGATCAGCGTGACCACCACCAGGTTGCGGGCCAGCCGGTCCAGCCGCTTCTCGAGCGGCGTCACCTCTTCGCTGGCCTCCGAGGTCATGCGCGCGATGCCGCCCAGTTCGGTCTGCATGCCGGTGGCCACCACCACGCCGGCGCCGCTGCCGCCCGTCACCGCGGTGCCCTTGAAGGCCATCGGGGTGCGTTCGGCCAGCGGCGCGCCCGCGTCGACCGTGTCGGTTGTCTTGGTCACCGGCACCGATTCGCCCGTCAGGGCGGATTCGTCGCAGGTCAGGCCGTTCGCCTCGATCAGCCGCAGATCCGCGGTCACCACGTCGCCGGCATCGAGCAGCACCATATCCCCGGGCACGAGGTCCTCGGAATCGACGGTCGCACTGGTCCCCTCGCGCGTCACGCGGGTCTGCACGGTGCCGAGGCTGCGCAGCGCCTCCATCGAGCGGACCGCCTTCCATTCGGTGACGAAGCCGATGGCGGCATTGATCACGATCGCGGCGAGGATCGCCGCCATCTGCACGATCTCGCCCATCGCGAAGGATATGATCGCCGCGAGGGCGAGGATGCCGATGACGAGGTTGCGGAACTGGTCGGCAAGGATCTTCCAGGGGCTGGCCCGCTCCGCCTCGCCCAGACGGTTCCGCCCGTGCTGCTTGCGCCGCCGGCGGACCTCCGCTGCGTCGAGGCCCCGGTCGGGATCGACGGACAGCTCCTCGAGCGTTGTCTCGACGCTGCGGGCGTGGTGGTCGGTCATGCACATCCTCCGGCTTGGGACGGGCCGAGGCACGCCGCCCGATCGCGGCCGAGATCCCGGGCGCCAACGTTCGAGCGCCCGTCCGGTTCGGCCGGGGCGTCGCGACGGGGCAGCGGCCCGCCGGGGCCGGGGTCGCGCGGCATCTCTGCCCTTCCGAGGATCCTGTCGGCGGACCGCGCAATCAAGGCGCGGCGTGATCGTGCCGGGCCAGAAGCTCACACGGATATCGCTCTGCGGTGCCGAATCGAATCATTTACAAAACCGGCATTATAGTTATTTTTGACCCATGAGCACGACCAGCCCCAACGCCCGCGCCCTTGCCGCGCTTGGCCACGACGCGCGCCTGTCGATCTTTCGCCTGCTGGTGAAGGCCGGGGACGACGGGCTGCGGGTCAGCGATATCGGCGCGCACCTTGGCCTCGCGCCCTCGACGCTCGCGCAT
>NZ_JAWLFS010000298.1:0-3206 GCF_041685465.1 Rhodosalinus sp.
TCAGCGTCGCCTCGGGGTGCGCGGCGTACCACACGGCGAGGTGATCGGAGGTCTCGGGCAGGATGCAGGCGGGGTCAGGGGGGCTGTCTGCCCCCCTCGGCGGCGCTGCCGCCTCACCCCCCGAGGATATTTCGCCCAAGAAGAAGGACCGGTGGGTGTCGAGCGCGGCGCGGTCTTCCGCCACCCAGGCGGGGCGGGGCGCGGTTTCGATGGCTTTCGCGGCGCGCAGGATGGGCGCGTAGCCGGTGCAGCGGCAGAGGTTGCCGGCCAGCGCGTCGGCGTGATCCGTGCGGCCCTCTGCGTGCGCGGCGGCCATGGCGGCCACGATGCCCGGCGTGCAGAAGCCGCACTGGCTGCCGTGGTGGTCGACCATGGCCTGCTGCGCCGGGTGGGGGGCCTCCGCCTCTCCGAGGCCCTCGACGGTGCGCACCGCGCGGCCCTGGAGCTGGGGCAGGAAGAGGATGCAGGCGTTCAGCGCCCGCGCACCGCGGTCGCGGTCGGTGACGACGACGGTACAGGCGCCGCAGTCGCCCTCGTTGCAGCCCTCCTTGGTGCCGGTGAGGCCGCGGCGCTCGCGCAGCCAGTCGAGGAGGGTTTCGGTCGGATGGGTCCGGGTCTCGACGGGGGTGCCGTTGAGAAGGAAGGCTGTGCGCATGGGATCGTGTTCGCCGCGGTACCCGTGGGCCGGGGCGCTCCCCTTCGATGCGGCGTAGAAGGGGCCGGCAAATTCGCGCGCCACGTGGAAAGCTGCATCGCCGGCGCGGGTTTGACAAGGGCCGGCGTGCGATGGACGCGCGAGGATCTCCGGCGGGGCCGGAGGCGCGCGTCCCTCAGCCGGGGCTGCGGTCGGCCCATCCGGCGAAGATCTTCTCCAGCACGATGACGACGTAGTAGAGCAGGATCCCGAGCACGGCGAGCGCGATCAGCACCGCGAACATCAGCGGGTAGTCGGAATTCGTCTTGCCCGAGTCGAAGAGCGCGCCGAGCCCGCGGCCGTGCGGCGAGACGATCTCCATCAGGTTCGTGCCGATGAAGGCGAGCGTCACGGCGACCTTCAGCGCGCCGAAGAACTCCGGCAGGGTCTTGGGCAGCGCGATCTTCCAGAAGATGGTGGATTGCGAGGCGCCGAGGGCGCGCAGGATGTCGCGGTACTCCGGCTCGAGCGTCGAGAGGCCGATCGAGACCGAGACGGCGATCGGGAAGAAGGAGATCATGAAGGCGATGAGCACCGTGTTGAAGTCGTGCGCGCCCACGAACATCAGCGCCACGATGGGCACCACGGTCGCCTTCGGGATGGCGTTGAAGCCCACGAGCAGCGGATAGAGCGCGTCGCGCATGGTGCGGGAGAAGCCCATGATCATGCCGAGCGCGACGCCCACGATCACCGCCAGCACCAGCCCCAGCACCGTGCGCCAGAGCGTCTGCCAGCCCATGACGATGAAGCGGTCCCAGTACTGCGCGTAGGCCGGCACGAGATCCGAGGGCGAGGCCATGACGTAGTCGGGCCAGCCGTTGGCCAGGACGAGGACCTCCCAGAGCGCGATCAGCACGAGGGTGGCGATCACCGGGGCGAGCACCGCGCGGTTGCGCATCGCCGCGGCGACGCGGCGGCCGAGCGCGGGGCGCGCGGCCTGTTCGGGCTCGGTGACGGGGGCCGGGGCGCTGGTCGTTTCGGTCAACCGTCGCTCTCCTTCGTCAGTGCATGCCGCGCGCGGCGGCACCGGGGGGTGGCGCGGGCGTGGGGGCTGTGCTCGGCTCCGCCTCGGCGGGCGCGCGGCCCTGGGCGATCTCGATCTGGTGGCGCAGCAGGTTGAGCATCTCCGCCGCCTCGGCGGTGTAGAGATGGTCGAGGTCGCGCGGGCCGGTGTCGGGCACGTCGAGGACGTATTGCGTGCGCGCGGGCCGGCCCGAGAGCACGACCACCCGGTCGGCGAGGAAGATCGCCTCGCGCAGGTCGTGCGTGATGAGCACGCCGGTGAAGGGCTCGGCGCGCTTCACCTCGTGCATGATCTGCCAGAGATCCTCGCGCGTGAAGGCGTCGAGCGCGCCGAAGGGCTCGTCGAGGATCAGCACCTCGGGCGTGTGAATGAGCGCGCGGCAGAGCGAGGCGCGCTGGCGCATGCCGCCCGAGAGCTCCGAGGGGCGCTTGTCCTCGAAGCCCTCGAGGCCGACGAGCGCGAGCAGGCGGCGCGCGCGGGCCGTGCGGTCGGCCTTCGAGAGCGAGGTCGGCACGATCTCCAGCGGCAGGAGCACGTTCTCGAGGATCGTGCGCCATTCCAGCAGCACGGGGTTCTGGAAGGCCATGCCGACGTTCGACCGCGGGCCGGTGATGCGTTCGCCATGGACGCGAACCTCGCCCGCGTCGGGGATCATCAGCCCCGCGATCAGCCGCGTCAGCGTGGACTTGCCGCATCCCGAGGGGCCGACCACGGCGGTGAAGCCGCCCTCGTCCACCGAGACCTCGAGCCCGTCGAGCACGGGCAGCGGCCCGGTGCGCGTCTGGAACGTGTGGCGCACGTCGCGGATGTCGATCAGCTTTTCCAAGCGTCCTCCTGGTGGCAGGCCGCGGGCGGCGCGCGCCCGCGGCGGTCGCGTCAGTCGAGCGGGAAGCCCCCGTCCGGCAGATAGGCGTCGGTGAAGTAGAGCCCGGCCTCCGGCGTGCGCTCGAACTCGTAGGTGAGCTGGATCTGCTCCAGCGCCTCGGCCATGCGGTCGGGGTCGATCGTCCCCATGCCGTTGGACGTCGTCCAGTCCGTGACCACATTGGCCTCGATGGAGAGTTCGAGCCGGCGCTCCTCGAGCTCGGCGTCGGCGGCCGGGTTGCGGTCGATGAGGCTCTCGATCGCTGCCGCCGGATCGGCGATGGCGTCGGTCCAGCCCTGCGCGACGGCCTCTAGGAAGCCCGAGACCGCCTCGGGGTTTTCCTCGGCGAAGTCGGTGTTCACGATCACCGCGTTGCCGTAGAGCGCCACCCCGTGATCGGCCATCAGGATGGTGGAGATGTCGTCCTCCGGCACGCCGAGGCGCACGAGGTTCAGGAAGGACGAGAAGGAGAAACCGGTCACGGCGTCCACCTCGCCCTCGGCCAGCATCGGCTCGCGCGTCGGGAAACCCACGGGCTCCACGGTGATCGCGTCCATGTCGAGGTCGTTCTCGGCGGCGAAGATCGGGAACTGCGCCCATGCGCCGTCCGGCGGCGGCGCGCC
>NZ_JAWLFS010000299.1:0-3178 GCF_041685465.1 Rhodosalinus sp.
GCCGGCCCGGGGGCGGGTGATCGTCTGCGAACGCGGCGCTTGGGCATCGGAAGCGGGACGGCGAACGAGCGCCGCCAACCTCGCCAACCTTGTCTTCGCACCGTTCTATCGCGACCCGGAAACCTACGAAGGCTGGTTCCGCGACCTCGGCTGCACCGTGCAGCGGCAAACGATATCCTCGCTCGACATGGCCTTTCATGTTCTCACCGCGTGCATCGGAGACGCCGGATGACGTGGCGCGTCCTGGCCGTATCCGGCCCGCCGGGCTCCGGCAAATCCACCCTGTGCAGGCGGCTGGCGGCGTTCTGGGGAACCGACCTCGTGCAGTTCGACGATTACGAGCGCATGACGGAACGCGATCCGGCGGCCCTCCGCGACTGGATCGCGCGGGGCGCGCCCTTCTCCGAGTTTTCGGCTCCCGGCTTTGCCGAGGCGATCGAGGCGGTTCGCGGCCCGCTCGTTGTCGAGGCTCCCCTCGGGCGCGCATGGGCGGCCACGGCTGAACTGTTCGACCGCGCGCTCTGGCTCGAGTGCCCGGCCGACCTCGCACTCGCCCGCAAGCTCGGCGCCGTGGCGTCAGACGCACGGGGCGACGGCCGGTTCGCGGATTGGACGCGAACGTTCCTCCTGCAGTATGCGGAGTTCGTCCGCCCCCTGCTTGTCGAGCAAGACCGCCGTGTGCGCCCGCTTTGCGACTTCGCCCTGGACGCAGGACAATCGGCCGAGACCCTGTCGACGAGGGCGCTGCGCCGCCTGGGCCCCCCGGAGCGAAGAGCGACGGCGGAGAACCCCCGGCCTGTCATGACCTCACGCAGGTAGTCCACACGCAGCGGCAGACCGCCGATGCCGCAACCGTTCGATGTCCTCTGCGCCGTTCGGCGCGCGACAGTCTTCGTGGCGCACATCCCGGGGCGGCGGCGGCGCATCCGAGTGCCGGCGAACTCCGCCGGGGGCACTTGCCCAAACGACGTGGCCCCCGCGGCGGGCGCTCCGCCTCACCCGGGGCCCGGCAGCACCTGATAATGCGCCTCCGTCGGGGCGCAGGCCGCGCCGTTGATCGGCAGGATGTCCTGCGGGCAGGCCGACATCGCGACGATGCAATCCATCTGCGCGCGCAGCACCACCCGATCGCCCGGGCGCGACAGCGGTTCGCCCCAGCCGGTGCTGCCGTCCGGCGCCACCGGAATGTTCATCCACAGATTGAGCGGGCTCGGGCAGTCATGGATCGGCACGCCGATCCGCCGCATCGCCGCGAAAAGGTTGTCGGTGCAGTTGTCGTGGTACTCCGTGCAGCCGAGGAGCCCGTAGCGGTAATCGTCGCAGGCGGCGATCAGCGTGTCGTGCCGGCCCGGCGAGGTGTCGCGCTCCAGCATGAGGATCGGCCGCCGCCGGTTCGTGATCAGCGCGTCGCCCTCTGCCGGCCAGAGCTTGCCCAGCGTGGCGCGCATGTGCTCGTTCGAGAGGAACTCCGTCGGGTCCTCGGCACTGAAAGCCCAGGTGTCGACGACCTGTGTGCCGTGGGTGTTGACGATCTCGATCGCCTGCCCGACCGAGAGCCGCACGGCCCGTCCCTTGCGCGCGGGAATCGTCTCGAGCGCGTCTGTCTGCGGCATTGTCGCTCCTCCTCTGTCGGCCCTCGACGGATCGGAGCATCCAACCGCAGATGAGGCAAGCCTCTTGTTCCCCAACCCGCCGCGGCCGCCCGCCCGGGTGCGGCCCGTTGGACGCGACCGGCGCGGCAAGAACCATGTCGGCGGGCGCGCGCGGTCCGACGGTCGCCAGGACGCGCCAGCCCCCGGGCCCGGATCGGCGTCTCCGCCCCGGGTTGGCACCGAGACCCCCGCGCGGCCCCGGCCGCTGGCCGAGCTCCGTGCCATCGGCGCGTGCCATCCGGCGGTGGATTTTCTTGCGCGGCCCGCCGCGTCGGAGAGCGAAACCGCACCCGGCGACAGCTCTGGAAACGCTCGGGCGTCGGAGCTGCTGTTCAGGCGCTCTCGTTGCCTCTCGGGCGATGTGCGCTAAGCCCTCCGGAGGACAGAGGGGGCGTCATGCTTCAGCGAAGCGCATTTGCCGTGCCGGGCGATCTGTCGGCGCCAACGGGCGGGTATCGTTACGACCGCAGCCTCCTGCACGCCCTGCGCGCGGCGGGATGGGACATGCAGCATGTGCCGCTGCCGGGCGGATTTCCCTTCGCCGGCCCCGCGCAGATGCAGACCGCGATCGACGCCCTGACCGCGGTCCCCGCGGACCGACCGCTGATCGTCGACGGGCTTGCCTACGGGGCGCTGCCGACAGCGGCGCTCGACCGGGTGAGCGCGCCCGTCCTGGCGCTGGTCCATCACCCGCTCGCCCATGAAACCGACATGCCCGCGCCCGACGCGCGCCGGCTGCGCGCACTGGAACGCGCCAACCTCGCAAGAGCGGCGCATGTCATCGTGCCGAGCCCGCATATCCGCGACGTGCTCATGTCCGACTACGGGGTGGATGCCGGACGCGTCACGGTGCTTCGGCCCGGCAGGCCGGAGCCCCCGGCCCGTCCCGCGCCCGGGCGCCCCGAGGGTCCGCCCCTGATCCTGTCGGTGGGGCTGCTCCACCCCCGGAAGGGCCACGATGTGCTGATCTCGGCGCTCGCCCGACTTGCCGGGCGTCCGTGGCAGGCGGTGATCGCCGGCCCCCCCTGGGAGGCGGGCCACGACGCGGCGCTCGAGGAGCAGATCGGCACGGCGGGCCTGCGCGGGCGTATCCGCCTCGCGGGCCGGGTCGGCCAGCAGGAGCTTGCCCGGCTCTACGGCCGGGCGGATGTCTTCGCACTGGCGACGCGCTACGAGGGGTATGGCATCGTCTTCGACGAGGCGCTCGTTCACGGCCTGCCGATCGTCTCCACGACGGCCGGCGCCGTGCCGGGGACCGTGCCGCCCGAGGCCGGCACGCTGGTGCCGCCCGACGATCCGGAGGCCTTCGCCGCGGCGCTCTGCCCCCTTCTCGCCGACACCGCCGTCCGCGCGGACAAGGCGCAGGCGGCGCGCCGCGCGGGCGCGGCGCTGCCCTCCTGGACGGACGCGGCGGGGGTCGCGGGCGCGCTTCTGGAACGGGTGGCGAGGGACCGGGCCTGAGCGACCGCGACCCGGCGCCGGCGCGGGCGTGGCAGGCGCGCGACCGCGTTGCCCCGCACGGGCGT
>NZ_JAWLFS010000300.1:0-3168 GCF_041685465.1 Rhodosalinus sp.
CCTCGTTGCGGCGGCACGACACCTCTGCGCATGGGCGCATCTTGGCGGACGGACGCTCTCTGGCCCGGCGGGTGGGCTGGTCCAGGACTTCGCCGATCACGACTGCCATTGCGGCGGTGTGAGGCGCGGCGGGCCGCGGTCGCCCCGCTATCTGTTCCGGGTCGAGCGGTTCGTCCGTTTCCTCGTGGCCGAGGGCGTGCTTGCGTCAGCGCCCGTCGCCGATCCCCATGCGCCCCATGTCGCGCCCTATCTCGATTGGTTGCGACGGCATCGCGGGCTGTCCGAGATCACGGTACGGGGCCACGCCAAGAGGCTACGTCAGCTTCTGCCTGCCATCGGCGCCGATCCGGCAGGGTGGACGCCTGTGGCCCTGCGGACCGCGATCCTGGCCCGGCGCGGACGCGATGGCCGCAGTGGCCTGAAGCGGACCGTCACCGTGTTGCGCTCTTGGCTGCGCTATCATGCGGCCATGGGTCGGTGCGATCCCGGACTGGTCGCGGCGGTGCCTACCATCGCCGACTGGAAAGGCCATCATCTGCCGCGCGGCCTGAAGCCCGCCGATGTCGAACGGCTGCTCGCCGCCTGCGACCGAACCAGCCCGACGGGTCGTCGGGACCTTGCGATCCTGCTGTTGCTCGCCCGGCTGGGCCTTCGGGCAGAAGACGTGCGCAGCCTACACTTCGATCAGATCGACTGGGCACGCGGACGGATCACGCTTGCCGGCAAGGGTCGGCGAGAGAGCCGGCTGCCCCTGCCTCAGGAGGTGGGCGACGCGCTGCTCGCCTGGCTGGAGGACGGGCGCCCGCAGGTCGACGATCCGCATGTGTTCCTGCGCTATGCAGCGCCTTGGCGATCGTTCACGGAGTCCGCCGCGATCTCGAAGATCGTCCGCCGCACCATTCGTCGCGCGGGCCTCGAGAACGTGCCATCCTACGGCGCGCATCTCCTGCGCCACTCGGCCGCCCGCGCGGCCCTGGAGGACGGCGCGAGCCTCGAGACCATCGGGACGATGCTGCGGCACCGCTCGATCGAGACCACGGGCCGATATGCCAAGGTCGATCTCGACGCGCTCGGCGCCATCGCCCAGCCCTGGCCGGAGGCGTCGCCATGCTGAGCGCCGCCGTGGAACGTCATGTCGCGCTGATGCGCGCCTGTGGCTTCGTCTTCGACACCCAGGCCACACAGTTGGCCGGCTTTGCCGCCTTCGCCGGAGCACGGGGCGAGCCCCATGTGCGGACGGCGACCGTTCTGGACTGGTCCCGCCGCGCCGGGAGCCACGCACAACGCCGGATCGTTTATCTGACCGTCCGCCGCTTCGCCCTGACCGCCGTGACGGAGGACGCACGCCACGAGGTGCCGCCGCCAGATCTGCTGCCGCAGACGGCGCGGCAGCGGCCTGCACCTTATATCTATGCGCCCGAAGAGATCGCCGCGCTCGTGTCGGTGGCCGACCGCGCAGCGAGTTGGCGCTGCCGCGTGCCGGGTCAGTACCGGGTTCTGTTCGGGCTGGTCGCCGCCACCGGCATGCGCATCTCGGAGGCGCTCGGGCTCGACCTCGCCGATCTCACGCCGGACGGGCTGCTGATCCGCGAGGCCAAGCGGCGCGGACGCAGGCTACTGCCGCTGCATCCCTCGGTCGAGGTCGAGTTCAAGATGCATCTGACCCGGCGCGCCCGGGTGCGGGATGCTTCCGATGCGATCTTCCTTGGCGATCGCGGCGGGCGGTTGTGCTACGGAACCGCGCGTGGCGCGTTTAGACGCATGCTGGCTCAGGCCGGGCTCGAAGGGGTCGCCAAAGGCGGGCGGAACCCGCGGATCCACGATCTGCGCCATACCTTCGCTGTCCGGTCGCTGGAAGCCTGCGACCCAGGGCGCGGCGACGTCGCCCGCCACATGGTGGCTCTCAGCTCCTGGCTCGGTCATGTCAACATCGTCGATACCTACTGGTATCTCGAGGGCACACCGACGCTGCTCGGCCAGATCGCGGATCGCACCGAGGCCTTCGCGGCGGGGGCGTCCTCATGACCCCGTTGGCCCGATACCTCTCGCTCTGGTTGCGAGAGCATCTGCCCGTGGACCGTGGCGTGAGCCCCAACACGGTCGACGCCTACAGCCAGTCCCTCGCGGCCCTGTTGCGCTTCGCGGCCGACCGGCTGAGACGACCTCCCTCCGAACTCGCGTTCGAGGACATCGACGCGCCGCTGATCCTCGCGTTCCTCGAGGAGATCGAGCGGCGCGGGGCCAGCGTGCGCACCCGCAATGCCCGGCTCGCGGCGATCAAGGCGTTGTTCCGTTTCCTCGAATACCGGCTCCCGGCCGCGCTCGAGCAGATCCGGCAGGTCCAGGCGATCCCGCGCAAGAAGGCCGACGAGGCGCTGGTCGCCTGGCTGACGCGCGCGGAGATCGGCGCGTTGCTCGCGGCGCCCGATCCCCGCACACGGGACGGCATTCGCGACCGCGCCATGCTGAGCCTCGCCTATGCCTGCGGGCTCAGGGTCAGCGAACTGACGGGCCTCCGGCTCGCCGATTACGACCGGCGCGATCCGGTGAGCCTGCATGTGACCGGCAAAGGTCGCCGCGAGCGTGTCCTGCCGCTCTGGAAGGAAACCCGAGCCACGCTCGAGGCATGGCTACGCCAGCGAGATCCCGAGGGCGACCCGACGCTGTTCCACAATCGCAGCGGCCGAGCGATGACGCGGTCGGGCTTCGAGTACATCCTGGCACGACACGTCGGGACGGCCGCGAAGACCCAGCCAGGTATCGCGGAAAAACGCGTGACGCCGCATGTGCTGCGCCATTCCTGCGCCATGCACACGCTGCAGGCGACGGGAGACGTCCGGAAGGTGTCGCTCTGGCTCGGACATGCCTCGATCCAGAGCACCGAGATCTACCTGCGCGCCGACCCCATGGAGAAGCTCGAGATGATCGCCGGCATGACCATGCCGAAACTGAAACCCGGCCGCTTCCGCCCGCCGGACAAGCTGCTCGCCATGCTCGCCGGCAACGCACGCCGCTGATTATGCGCAGCGACAACCGAGAAAAGTGGAGGCGGCGCAATACGCGCCGCCCGCAACTCCGCATAACCATCGGCTCGGCATATTACAGCTTGCCGCGCGACTGACGCCGCATACAACGACGGGCCAGAAGCCGCCGTCCCGCATGGGGCGG
>NZ_JAWLFS010000301.1:0-3150 GCF_041685465.1 Rhodosalinus sp.
ATCGCGTCGGGGAGCTGCGCGAGGGGCAGGTCCGCCCCCTCCGTCAGCAGGAAACGCACGACGATCGCCGCCTTCTGCCGGCGGCTCAGGCGCGGCGCGGTCGGCGTGGCCACGGGCGTGTCGGGCGGGGCGAGTTGCGGCTGGCGGTCCATGGCGGCTCGGCGTCAGGATGGTGTCGCGCCCGTCAAAACAGCCCGGCGTGAATATTCACTGAACGCCGGATACAGAAAGGGCGGCCGCGCGGCCGCCCCTTCACCGGATCGCGGGCCCTGCCGCGTCAGCTCATGACTTCCTTCACGCAGGACTGCTGCTCGGAGTCCCAGACCATGCCGTCGGCGCAGGACATCGCCTGATGCGACTTGCCGGCGCACATCGCCATCGACATCGCGGGCACGAGGGTCAGCGCCGTGGCGGCGGCGAGGATCTTCAGCTTGGACATCTCACACTCCCTTTCGCTGGCTCGTGAAAGGGTAGCATGACGCAGGGTCAGATCAATCGCGCGTCGTGCCGAAAACGCGCGCAAAGATCGTGTCGACGTGTTTCAGGTGGTATCCGAGGTCGAACTGCGCCTCGATCGCCTCTTTTCCGAGCGCTGCGACGACCTCTTCATCGCCCAGCAACTCGGTCTGGAAGTCGCGGCCCTCTTCCCAGACCTTCATCGCGTTGCGCTGCACCATCCGGTAGGCGGCGTCGCGCGTCACCCCGGCCTGCGTCAGCGCCAGAAGCACCCGCTGGCTCATGGCGAGGCCGCCGAGGCGGTCCATGTTGGCCTGCATCCGCTCGGGGTAGATCACCAGCCTGTCGATCACCTGCGTCAGCCGCGCCAGCGCGAAGTCGAGCGTCACCGTGGCATCGGGCGCGATCACCCGCTCGACCGAGGAATGCGAGATGTCGCGCTCGTGCCAGAGCGCCACGTTCTCCATCGCCGGGATCACGGCCGAGCGCACCAGCCGCGCGAGCCCGGTAAGGTTCTCCGAGAGCACCGGGTTGCGCTTGTGCGGCATGGCCGAGCTGCCCTTCTGGCCGGCGCTGAAGAACTCCTCGCCCTCCAGCACCTCGGTGCGCTGCATGTGCCGGATCTCGGTCGCGACGTTCTCGACCGAGCTTGCCACCACGCCCAGCGCCGCGAAGAAGGCGGCGTGCCGGTCGCGGGGGATGACCTGCGTGCTGATCGGCTCGGGGCTCAGGCCCATCTCTGCGCAGACGTGCTCCTCCACCCGCGGGTCGACGTTGGCGAAGGTGCCCACCGCGCCGCTGATCGCGCCGGTGGCGATCTCCTCGCGCGCGGCGACCAGGCGGCGGCGGCCGCTGTCCATCTCGGCATGGAAGCGTGCGAAGGTGAGTCCCATCGTGGTGGGCTCTGCGTGGATGCCGTGGCTGCGCCCGATGCGCACGGTCTCCTTGTGCTCGAAGGCGCGGCGCTTCAGCGCCGCGAGCAGCGCGTCCATGTCCGCGATCAGGATGTCGGCGGCGCGCGTGAGCTGCACGTTGAGGCAGGTGTCCAGCACGTCGGAACTCGTCATGCCCTGATGCACGAAGCGCGCCGCGTCCTCGCCCACGATCTCGCCCAGGTGGGTGAGGAAGGCGATGACGTCGTGCTTGGTGACGGCCTCGATCTCGGCGATGCGGTCCACGTCGAAACGCGCGTCCTTCGCTTTCCAGACCGCCGCGGCGTTCTCCTTCGGGATGACGCCCAGCTCCGCCATCGCGTCGCCCGCGTGCGCCTCGATCTCGAACCAGATGCGGAAGCGCGTCTCCGGCGACCAGACGGCGACCATCTCGGGGCGGGAATAGCGGGGGATCATGCGGCGCTCCTCTCGGGTTCGCGCGGGGTCTAGACCGCGCCGCCCCCCGAGACAAGCGGCTCAGCCGCCCCCTGCGAGGGCGAGAAGCGGCAACAGGAGAAGCGCCGCGATCCCCACGCCGAGGCCGCCGTCACTGCCCCCGTCGCTGCTGTCGTCGCTGTCGTCCTCCGCGGTGTCCTCCTCCGGCTCCTCCTCGGCGGGCGGTTCGGTGCCCGCGGCCTCGGCGACCGCGGCCGCGAAGCTCTCGGTCATCTCCGGTCCGTCGAAGGTCGCCTGAAGGATCTCGCGCGGGCCGAGGTCGGCCGAAAGGGTCGTGCCCTCCACCGTCGCGCCGTCCGGGTCCTCGGTCACGGTGGCGCGGGACTCGGTGCTGCCGGGGTCCTCGCCCTCGCCCACGCCGATGCGCGTCAGCGTCACCGCGCCGGGATCGGAGACAAGGTTCGACAGATCGACCTGTGCCTGCTCCGACGCGTCGGTCGTGTTGGCGAGATAGGCCACCATGCGGTCCGGCGCGGCGAACATGTGCACGTCCACATTGCCGTCGTCGGTCGAGGTCTCGGTTTCGCGCGACTCGGCGTTCAGGTCCACCGCCCGCGTGCCGGGCAGGGCCGCCTGCATCTCGGCGAAAAGCGCGCCGGCCGGCGTCGGCTCGGTCTCGCCCACCTCGCCGCCGAGCGTGTTGGCGGTGTTCTGCTGGAGCGGCCAGACATGCGCCGCCTCGACATTCGCGAGGCCCATCGCCTCGACCACGTTCAGAAGCTCGTGCGCCTGATCGAGGCCGTAGTCCTCGCCCTGATCGTAGAGCTGGGTCGAGTCCGAGCGGTTCCACTCGGTCACATAGATATCGAGCTCCGGCCGATCCTCCTGCCAGGTCATGTCGATGGTATCGAGCTCGAAATAGCGGCTGTTCTCGTTCGCCGGTGCCTTCGAATAGAGATGCGTCACGACGGCGTCGATCGCCGACCCCTCCGTCTCGTCGAGCTCGTTCCGGATCAGCGCGTCGGCCACCCGGGGCCAGGCGACCTCGCCGTTCGCGTATTCATAGGTCGCGGTGTCGAGGGTGACGTCGTAGTCCTCCTCGATCGCGTCGAGGATGTCGCGCGGCGCGTCGAGCTCGGCATACTGCGGTTGCAGGTCCGCGAAATTGTAGTTCTTGCCCGACTGCATGAGGATGTCCGTCTCCGCGAAGCGGTCGGCGCGGGGGTGGGCGGTCAGCTCCTCGTCCACGATGCGCGCCATCTCGCTTGCGACGCGACCGTATTCGGTCGAACTCATCTCGCCGCTGCCCCAGTACTCGTTGCCGATCTCGATGGCCTGAAGCTGCGGGTCGCCATAGGCGCCGTCG
>NZ_JAWLFS010000064.1:0-13049 GCF_041685465.1 Rhodosalinus sp.
TCCTGCAGCATCCGCTTCTCGTTGCGCACGATGATGTCGGGCGCGCGCAGCTCGATCAGCCGCTTGAGGCGGTTGTTGCGGTTGATCACCCGGCGGTAGAGGTCGTTGAGATCCGAGGTCGCGAAGCGCCCGCCGTCGAGCGGCACGAGCGGGCGCAGCTCCGGCGGGATGACGGGAATCACCGTCATGATCATCCACTCGGGCCGGTTGCCCGACTCGAGGAAGGCCTCGACGACCTTCAGCCGCTTGATGATCTTCTTGGGCTTGAGTTCGCCCGTCGCCTCGGCGAGGTCGGCGCGCAGCTGCTCGGCCTCCGCCTCGAGGTCGATCTGCGCGAGCATCTCGCGGATCGCCTCGGCCCCGATCGAGGCGCTGAAGGCGTCGGAGCCGTACTGGTCCTGCGCGTCGAGGAATTCCTCCTCGTTCAGCATCTGCCCGTAGGAAAGATCCGTGAGGCCCGGGTTGGTGACGACGTAGTTCTCGAAGTAGAGCACCCGCTCGAGATCACGCAGCGTCATGTCGAGCATCAGCCCGATGCGGGACGGCAGCGACTTCAGGAACCAGATGTGCGCGACCGGCGCGGCGAGCTCGATATGGCCCATCCGCTCGCGGCGGACCTTCTGCAGCGTGACCTCGACGCCGCACTTCTCGCAGACGACGCCGCGATACTTCATCCGCTTGTACTTGCCGCAGAGGCACTCGTAGTCCTTGATCGGCCCGAAGATGCGCGCGCAGAACAGGCCGTCACGCTCGGGCTTGAAGGTCCGGTAGTTGATCGTCTCCGGCTTCTTGATCTCGCCGTAGGACCACGAGAGGATGCGCTCCGGGCTCGCGAGGGAGATCTTGATCTCGTCGAAGGTCTTCGTCGCGGCGAGCGGGTTGAACGGGTTGTTCGTGAGTTCCTGGTTCATCTCGGATTCCTTGTCAGAGGCGGGGAGGAGGACGGGGTGCGCCGCGCCGGTGCCTGTCGTCGCACCGGTGCCTGCCGGGGACGCCCCCCACGGCGGCGCGTGGGGGGCGTGGTCTCACGCAACCTTATTCATCCTCCTCCTCGTCCAGGAGTTCCATGTTGAGGCCGAGGCCGCGCACTTCCTTGACGAGCACGTTGAAGCTCTCGGGAACGCCGGCCTCGAAGTTGTCCTCGCCCTTGACGATCGACTCGTAGACCTTCGTCCGGCCGGCCACGTCGTCCGACTTCACCGTCAGCATCTCCTGCAGGGTGTAGGCGGCGCCGTAGGCCTCGAGCGCCCAGACCTCCATCTCGCCGAAGCGCTGGCCGCCGAACTGCGCCTTGCCGCCGAGCGGCTGCTGCGTGACGAGGCTGTAGGGCCCGGTCGAGCGCGCGTGGATCTTGTCGTCCACGAGGTGGTGCAGCTTGAGCAGGTACTTGATGCCCACCGTCACCTGACGTGCGAACTGCTCGCCGGTGCGCCCGTCGAAGAGAACCGACTGCCCTGACTCGGAGAAGCCCGCGCGCACCAGCGCGTCGTTGACGTCAGGCTCCTTGGCGCCGTCGAAGACCGGCGTCGCGATCGGCACCCCGCCGGTGACGTTGGTCGCCGCCTCCACGAAGCGACCCTCGTCGAGCCCTTCGAGCCCCTCGGCATAGACCTCGTCGCCGTAGGCGATCCGCATCGCGTCCTGCACCGGGGTCAGGTCGCCCGAGCGGCGATAGGACTCCAGCGCCTCGTCGATCTGCACGCCGAGCCCGCGCGAGGCCCAGCCCATGTGCGTCTCGAGGATCTGGCCCACGTTCATCCGCGAGGGCACCCCGAGCGGGTTCAGCACGACGTCCACCGGCGTGCCGTCCTCGAGGAAGGGCATGTCCTCCATCGGCACGACCTTGGAGATCACGCCCTTGTTGCCGTGCCGGCCCGCCATCTTGTCGCCCGGCTGGAGCTTGCGCTTCACCGCGACGAAGACCTTGACCATCTTCATCACGCCCGGCGGCAGGTCGTCGCCGCGCCGCACCTTCTCGACCTTGTCCTCGAAGCGCGCCTCGAGCTGGCGCTTCTGCGCCTCGTACTGCGCATGCAGCGCCTCGAGCCGCTGGGCGTCCTCTTCCTCGGCGAGGGCGAGCTGCCACCACTGCCCGCGGGTGAGCCCCCCGAGCAGCTCCTCGGTGATCTCGGAGTTCGGCCTGACGCCGCGCGGCCCCTTCACGGCCGTCTTGCCGAGAAGCATCTCCTTGAGACGCGCGTAGATGTTGCGGTCGAGGATCGCGAGCTCGTCGTCCCGGTCCCGCGCGAGGCTCTCGATCTCCTCGCGCTCGATCTGCAACGAGCGCTCGTCCTTCTCGACGCCGTGCCGGTTGAAGACCCGGACCTCGACGACGGTGCCGTAGTCGCCCGGCTTCACCCGGAGCGAGGTGTCGCGCACGTCCGAGGCCTTCTCGCCGAAGATCGCGCGCAGGAGCTTCTCTTCCGGCGTCATCGGGCTTTCGCCCTTGGGCGTGATCTTGCCCACGAGGATGTCGCCCGGCTCCACGTCGGCGCCGATGTAGACGATACCCGCCTCGTCGAGATTGCGCAGCGCCTCCTCGCCGACGTTCGGAATGTCGCGGGTGATCTCCTCGGGACCGAGCTTGGTGTCGCGGGCCGCGACCTCGAACTCCTCGATGTGGATCGAGGTGAAGACGTCGTCGCGCGCGATGCGCTCGGAAATCAGGATCGAGTCCTCGAAGTTGTAGCCGTTCCACGGCATGAAGGCCGTGACGACGTTCTTGCCGAGCGCGAGCTCTCCCATGTCCGTGGAGGGGCCGTCCGCGATCACCTCGCCGCGCTGGACCTCGTCGCCCACCTTGACGAGCGGGCGCTGGTTGAGCGCGGTGTTCTGGTTCGAGCGCTGGAACTTCCGCATGCGGTAGATGTCGACGCCCGGATCGCCCGGCTCGATCCTCTCGGTCACGCGCACGACGATGCGCTGCGCGTCCACCTGGTCGATCACGCCGGCGCGCCGCGCGAGGACGGAGGCGCCCGAGTCGCGCGCCACGACCTCCTCGATGCCGGTGCCGACGAGCGGCGCCTCGGCCTGCAGGAGCGGCACCGCCTGACGCTGCATGTTCGAGCCCATGAGCGCGCGGTTGGCGTCGTCGTTCTCGAGGAAGGGAATGAGCGAGGCCGCGACCGAAACGAGCTGCTTCGGCGAGACGTCGATCAGGTCCACGCTCTCGTTCGGGGCCAGCAGGTAGTCGCCCGCCTGCCGGGTCGAGACGAGATCGTTGACGAAGCGGCCGCCGTCGTCGAGCTTGGCGTTGGCCTGCGCGACGGTGTGGCGCATCTCCTCGGTGGCGGACATGTAGACCACCTCGTCGGTGACCTGCCCGCTGTCCACCTTGCGGTAGGGCGTCTCGATGAAGCCGTACTTGTTGACCCGCGCATAGGTGGCGAGGCTGTTGATGAGCCCGATGTTCGGCCCTTCCGGCGTCTCGATCGGGCACATCCGGCCGTAGTGCGTCGGGTGCACGTCGCGCACCTCGAAGCCCGCGCGCTCCCGCGTGAGGCCGCCGGGGCCGAGCGCCGACAGGCGGCGCTTGTGCGTGACCTCAGACAGCGGGTTGGTCTGATCCATGAACTGGCTGAGCTGCGAGGAGCCGAAGAACTCGCGCACCGCGGCGGCCGCGGGCTTCGCGTTGATCAGGTCCTGCGGCATGACCGTGTCGATCTCGACCGAGGACATGCGCTCCTTGATGGCGCGCTCCATGCGCAGCAGGCCGACGCGGTACTGGTTCTCCATCAGCTCGCCGACGGAGCGCACGCGGCGGTTGCCGAGGTGGTCGATGTCGTCGATCTCGCCCCGGCCGTCGCGCAGTTCCACCAGCGCCTTGATGCAGGAGACGATGTCTTCGCGATCCAGGGTGCGCTGCGTGTCCGGCTTTTCGAGGTTGAGCCGCATGTTCATCTTCACGCGGCCGACCGCCGAGAGGTCGTAGCGCTCCGGGTCGAAGAACAGCGTGTCGAAGAGCGCGGTCGCGGCCTCCACGGTGGGCGGCTCGCCCGGGCGCATGACGCGGTAGATGTCCATGAGCGCGGTCTCGCGGTTCATGGTCTTGTCCGCGGCCATGGTGTTGCGGATGTAGGCCCCGACGTTGATACCGTCGATGTCGAGGACCGGAACCTCCGTGACGCCCGCGTCGAGGAGTTCCTTCAGCGTGCCGCCGGTGACGGAGCCCTCCTTGTCCACTTCCCAGGTGAGCTCGTCGCCCGCCTCGACGTAGATGGCGCCGGTCTCCTCGTTGATGATGTCCTTGGCGGCGAACTTGCCCACGATCTGTTCGAAGGGAACGAGCAGGTCGGTGACATTGCCCTCGTCGATCAGCTGCTTGACCGCGCGCGGCGTGACCTTCTTGCCGGCCTCCGCGATCACCTCGCCGGTCGCGGCGTCCACGAGGTCATGCGGCGGGCGCGTGCCGCGCACCCGCTCGGGGAAGAACTTCGTCTCCCAGCCCTCGCCCTTGCGCAGGCGGTAGGTGACCGTGTCGTAGTAGGCATCCATGATGCCTTCCTGGTCGAGGCCGAGCGCGTAGAGGAGCGTGGTGACGGGCAGCTTCCGGCGCCGGTCGATCCGGGCGAAGACGATGTCCTTGGCGTCGAACTCGAAATCGAGCCACGAGCCACGGTAGGGGATGATGCGGCACGCGAACAGAAGCTTGCCCGAGGAGTGCGTCTTGCCCTTGTCGTGGTCGAAGAAGACGCCGGGCGAGCGGTGCATCTGGCTGACGATGACGCGCTCGGTGCCGTTGACGATGAAGGTGCCGTTCGACGTCATGAGCGGCATGTCGCCCATGTAGACGTCCTGTTCCTTGATGTCCTTCACCGACTTCGCGCCGGTGTCGTCGTCCACGTCGAAGACGATGAGGCGCAGCGTGACCTTGAGCGGCGCAGCATAGGTCATGTCGCGCTGCTGGCACTCCTCGACGTCGTACTTCGGCCGCTCGAGCGCGTAATCCACGAACTCGAGGACCGCGGTCTCGTTGAAATCCTTGATCGGGAAAACGGACTGGAAAACGCCCTTGAGGCCCTCGCCGTCAACCGGCGCCTCGCCTTCGCCGGACTTCAGGAACAGGTCGTAGGAGCTTTTCTGAACCTCGATGAGGTTCGGCATCTCGAGGACTTCACGGATCCGGCCGTAGTACCGGCGGAGACGCTTCTGGCCGAGAAAGGATTGGGACATGTGCGGACTCACCTCAGGTTTCTCGCCGGGCGCGCACGCTGCCGGGCCACAGCTGCGCGTCCATCGGAGACGGCGGGGCGATCCATGCCTGGCCCGCGTCCCACCGCGGGCCTCCCGATCGCGCGAACCACGCCTTGGAAAGGCCCCAGTGCGGCGGGGCCTTGCCGAGACAGGTTCGGCCGGGCCGCCGATCGGGGCCCAGCCGCTGCATGCGTGTACCCGAGCCGCGGCGGGGACGCCCGCCGCGACAGGTCACGATTACTTGAGCTCGACTTCGGCGCCTGCGTCCTCGAGCTTCTTCTTGATCTCTTCGGCCTCTTCCTTGGGAGCGGCCTCCTTGACGGCCTTGCCGCCCGCCTCGACGAGCTCCTTGGCCTCCTTCAGGCCGAGGCCGGTGATCGCGCGGACCTCCTTGATCACGTTGATCTTGGACGAGCCGCCCGACTTGAGGATGACGTCGAACTCCGTCTGCTCCTCGGCAGCTTCGCCGCCGCCGCCCTCGGCGGGGCCTGCCATCATCACCGCGCCGCCGGCGGCGGGCTCGATGTCGTAGTCGTCCTTCAGGATCTGCTTGAGTTCCTGGGCCTCGAGAAGCGTGAGGTTCACGATCTCTTCGGCGAGTTTCTTCAGATCAGCCATGTGCGTGACTCTTTCCTAAATGCTGCGATTCCGGCGCCGTGGCGTGGCCGCGACGCAGGTGTCAGGGATGCCTCAGGCGGCCTCCGCCTTCTCTTCGAGGGTCGAGAGGATGCCCGCGATGTCGGAAGCAGGTGCGCCAACCGCACCGGCGATGTTCGAGGCGGGCGCGCCGATGCAGGACGCGATCTGAGCGATAAGCTCGTCGCGCGACGGCATCTTCGACACGGCCTCGACACCGGCCCGGTCCAGGACCGAACTGCCCATCGCCCCGCCGAGGACCTGCAACTTCTTGTTGTCCTTGGCGAAGTCCTCGACCACCTTGGCCGCGGCCACGGGGTCTTCGGAATAGGTGAGCACGGTCATGCCCTGAAGGAGGTCGGCGATACCCTCGCACGGCTGGCCCTCCAGGGCGATCTTGGCAAGCCTGTTCTTGGCGACGCGCACGGAGCTCTGGTTCGCGCGTGCGCGCGCCCTGAGATCCTGCATCTCGGCAACCGTGAGACCTTCGTAGTGGGACACCACCACGACGCCAGAGCTCTCGAAGATCTGGCCGAGTTCCTCGACCACGCGCTCTTTCTGGGCTCTATCCACAGTTTCTCTCCAAGTCGTGGAGGGCGCTGACCCTCCGGCTCGTTTTGCCGGGCCTTCCCGCGCGGGGAACGTGGGCCCGACGATCGGGTCCGCACGGGTCAATCGCAGCCGCACCGGGGCCTGACGTCACGCCATGGCCGCAAGAGCGGTGTTCTCTTCCCGTCTCGGGCAGGATTTACCGGCACGCAGCCGACCCACCGTCTCGGACGATGAGCGCCCCACGCCGAATCGGCTGGGGCACCCGAGACGCCTGCATAAACCTCGGCAACGCCGATGCCAAGCGCATTCCGCGGCCCGACGCTCCGCACCTTTCGGAAACGGAGCCACGCGGCGTGCATCGAGCGCGCCGGGCGCCCGATGCGGACACCTCACTCGGCGGCCTGCGCCGCCTCGCCGAGGGCCGAGTTCACGTCCACCGACACGCCCGGCCCCATGGTGGAGGTCAGCGAGACCTTCTTCATGTAGGTGCCCTTGGCGCCGGCGGGCTTCGCGCGCGAGACCGCGTCCACGAAGGCGCGCAGGTTCTCGGCGAGCTTCTCGGCGTCGAAGGACGCCTTGCCGATCGCGCCGTGGATGACGCCGGCCTTCTCGACCTTGAACTGCACCTGGCCGGCCTTCGCGTCCTTCACGGCCTGCGCCACGTCCATGGTCACGGTCCCGACCTTGGGGTTCGGCATCAGGTTGCGCGGGCCGAGGATCTTCCCCAGCCGGCCGACGACCGGCATCATGTCCGGCGTCGCGATGCAGCGATCGAAGTTGATCTCGCCGTTCTGGATCGTCTCCATCAGATCCTCGGCCCCGACGATGTCGGCCCCGGCGACCTGCGCCTCCTCGGCCTTGGCGCCGCGGGCGAAGACGGCCACGCGCACCTCCTTGCCGGTGCCGTTGGGCAGGCTGACGACGCCGCGCACCATCTGGTCGGCGTGCCGCGGGTCGACGCCGAGGTTGATCGCGACCTCCACGGTCTCGTCGAACTTGGCGCGCGCGGTCTGCTTGACGAGGGAGACGGCTTCCTCGACGGGCAGGTTCTCCTTGCCGGCCACGGCTTCGCGGGCGTCGCGGACGCGCTTTCCGAGCTTTGCCATCACTTCACCTCCAGACCCATCGAGCGCGCCGACCCGAGGATGATCTGCATCGCATCCTCGATCGTGTTCGCGTTCAGGTCCTTGTACTTGGCCTCCGCGATCTCGCGGATCTGCGCCGCGGTGACGGTGCCCGCGCTGGCACGGCCCGGCGTCTTGGAGCCGGACTTCAGCTTGGCGGCCTTCTTCAGGAAGTAGGTCGCCGGCGGCGTCTTGATGTCCAGCGTGAAGGACTTGTCCTGATAGTAGGTGATGACCGTCGGGCACGGGGCGCCCTGCTCCATCTCCTGCGTCTTGGCGTTGAACGCCTTGCAGAACTCCATGATGTTGATCCCGCGCTGACCCAGCGCGGGGCCGACCGGCGGGCTCGGGTTCGCCTGCCCGGCCGGCACCTGAAGCTTCAGCGTGCCTGCGAGTTTCTTGGCCATGCGGCCGCTCCTTTCCTTACAACACCGCCCCGGCGCGCCGACGGCGGTTTTCCGTTGCCGTGGTCCGGTCCGGGGGCCGCGGCCCCCTCGCCTCCCACGCCCTCCTCACGTCAGGACTGCTTGGTGACCTGCGCGAATTCCAGATCGACCGGCGTCTCCCGGCCGAAGATCGAGACCATCACCTTCAGGCGCTGGTTCTCCTCGTCCACCTCCTCGACCATGCCGTCGAAGTCCTCGAAGGGGCCGTCGTTGACCTTCACCTTCTCGCCGATCTCGAAGTGGATCAGCGTGCGCGGCGCCTCCTCGCCCTCCTGGACGCGGTTGAGGATCGTGTTCACCTCCTCGTCGCGCATCGGCATCGGCTTGCCCTGCGCCCCGAGGAACCCCGTCACGCGGTTGATCGAGTTGATCAGGTGATAGGCCTTGTCGGTCATGTCCATCCGGACGAGGACATAGCCCGGCATGAAGCGCCGCTCGGTCGTGACCTTCTTGCCGCGCCGCACCTCGATCACCTCCTCGGTGGGCACGAGCACTTCCTCGATCTGCTCCTCGAGGCCGGCCTCGGCGGCGGCGGTCCTGATCTGCTCGGCGATCTTCTTCTCGAAATTCGAGAGAACGCTCACCGAATACCAACGCTTCGCCATCCTGCCTCTGCCTTGTCCTGTCCGGCGCCTGCCGGGCGTCCCTTTAAGATGCCGCCGCGCGCGACGCGTGATGCGGCGCGCAGGCCGAATCCGCGCGCCGTTCCGACGATAGCGCGCGTCCTAGCCGCGCGGCCCGGCGATTTCAAGAGCGCCGCGGCGCCGTCGAACCGTCAGCCGAAGAAGCCGAGAATGCCTTGCAGCGCGCCCCGGATGCCCAGATCGACCAGCCCGAAGAAGATCGCCGTCAGGGTCGCCATGATGAAGACCATGACCGTCGTCACGAAGACCTCGCGCCGCGTCGGCCAGACGACCTTGCCGATCTCGGCGCGGGTCTGCTGAATGAACTGGAGCGGATTGGCCATCCACGGCCCCCTTTTGTCAGCTCTGGACGCTGGCACCTGTAAGGCGTCGCGTCGGGCGGTTCAAGCACGGCCGCGGCTGGCAGGGGCACCAGGACTCGAACCCGGGACCTACGGTTTTGGAGACCGTCGCTCTACCAACTGAGCTATACCCCTAGAACGTTGTCCGTGTAGTGTTTCCGCCCGCTGCCGTCAAGCGGCGACCGGCCGGTTGGCAGTCCGGTCAGAAGCCGGGGAAGCGTTCTTTCTTTACCCCCCTTCTGTTCTGCTGCGCTTTTCCCACGCCGACTTGGCCCGCATGCGCTGACGCGGCATGCAGGCATACTTCTTCACCATGTCCTTGGTATCGTGGCCCGAGTACGCCTTGATCTCCTCGTCGGAGCATCCGGCCCAAGCCAGTTCCATGACCCCGCGGTGGCGCATGGCGTGCAGATCGTGCTCCAGAAGTCCAAGACGGGCTCGCTCCCTGCGGACCATCTGCGCCATGCCGGAGTAGCCCAAGGGTTCGCCGCGCTCTCCTCGGATGATCCGGGCAGACGGATAAGGACTTCCCCCGAGGATTCCGATCTCTTCGTCGAGCGCTCGCGATCCGGGCCCGGGGCACGCGGACCGTCTCGGGTCCGAAGGTGCCGACGATCTCCCGGTCCCTGTGCCCGTTGCGATACCCCGTCGCACCCGCGCTCTTGCGTTCATAGCGGCCGCGCCCCAGCGCGGGCCTCCAGTTCCTCCTCGAGGATCGTCTCGATGAAATCCCGCACCCGGCTGCGGACGCCGTCCTCGAGCGGATCCGTCCAGTCGCCCCCGATGAGTGGCGCAGCGCGGTCAGTCTTGGTAGTCTCGGTCATGGCGTAATCTCCTTCGGCGGTGCCAGCTGCCGTTCATGGTTGATTCAACACCCGGAGATTACGCCACCCTCCAATTTTCCACCAACCCCGCGACAGGACCTCCAGTAAAGTCGGGGTGTTTCACTGCGCCGCCGCAAAACTACGTGGTCTTCAAGATGATCCAGACCGGGCCTGCGCTTCAGGCCTCAGCTGTACCTCTCCGGACCGGCCCACTGGTCATAGCTGTAGCGGTCGCCGTGTGCCCAGCCGACAGGAAGTAACGTTTCGATCTGTGTCAGATCCGACTCGGACAGGGTGATCTCGGTGCCACGGACGAGCTCACGCAGGTGGTCGGGGCGCTTGGTACCGGGAATCGGGAGGACATGCTCACCGCGCGACATCACCCAGGCGATGGCCAGCGCGGCAGCCGGTTCACCCATCTCTGCCGCCAGCGCCCTGAAACGATCGGTGATAGAGATGTTTGCACTGTAGTTCGGCTCGGTGAAGCGCGGGTTGACTTTCGTGAAATTGAAAGTTGCGGCTTGTTCCGGAGTAAACGGTGTCGCGGTCAGGAAAGACCGCCCGACCGGCGAGAAGGCCACAAGGGTAGCGCCTATATCGCGGCATGTCTGCACAAGTCCCAGTTCCGGCGCGCGGGTGGCCAACGAGTATTCCGATTGCACGGCTGCGATGGGGCAGACCGTCGTGGCGCGCCGCACGGTACTGGGAGCGACCTCGGACAGGCCGACAGCGCGGGCCTTGCCGCTTTCGATCAAGCGCAACAATGTGCCCGCGACATCCTCGATAGAGTGTGTGACGTCGTAGCGGTGGACATAGAATAGATCCACGTGATCGACACCGAGCCTCGCCAGGCTGTTATCCAGGCATCGTTCGAGGTATTCGGGATCGTTGTTGAAACGCCGCTCGGGCTCGCCAGTGTTTCCAGCCTTGGTGGCTATAACCATATCGTCGCGCGCGCCCGCCCGACTCGCCAGCCAAGCGCCGATGATCTCCTCGCTGCGTCCTTTGCCGTACAGATTGGCGGTATCAATATGCGTGACGCCTGCTTCGCGGCACAGGTCGAGTACCGCATGGCATTGCTCCTCCGTCGCGCTGCCGTAGGCGCCGGCGAAGGACATAGCCCCGATCCCGAAGCGCGAGATCTCAGGGCCGGTGGTGCCGAGGCGGGTCGTCTGCATGGTTTTCTCCACTTCACGCATTACTTCTGCTTTGCGAAGCAAGGTTTTAGTGTGGACCGGTCCGAAGTCACCCGCGGGGCGTGCATCATTACATTCCGCGTGCGACGTTTTCGAGCGCGGCGATTATCGCGCCAAGGTCCGCGTCCAGCGCTTGATCGGTGCGCAGGCTGATGCCCACGGGGCCGGGCATCAGCGGGCTGGAGGGCTTCAGTTCCTGCACTTCCCCACTGGCCAGAAGGTCGGCGATCACGCCGCGCGAGATGAACCAAATCGCGTCGGAGTGCAGTAGCACCTCGCGACAGAAGGCGGCCGAGACACTCTCGAACGCGGGCTGGACGTCGGCCGCACCGACGCCAACCAGCCAGGCCCGTACGGTCTGGTGGATGACTGCACCCGACGGCGGCAGGATCAGCGGGTGGCGCCGGACTGCCGCGGCGTCGAGTGGATCGCGCTGCGGATGCCGAGCCCGCGCGACGGGCACCACCGGCTCGACGTAGAGATGACGGAAGCTGAGGGTCTCCATCCGCTGCGGGTCCGCCATTCGTCCGACGACAAGGTCGAGCGCGCCCTCACGCAGCTGGTTGAGCAGCAGCCAGTTCGGTCCGGTGGACACCCGCAGCGCGCAGTCCGGGTGTTCCTGCCGGAACCGCAGCGCCGCCGCGGGAAGCAGCCGGGTCGCGGCAGTGGGCAGCGATCCGACCCGCAGCCGCCGCTGCCGTGCCACCCCGCGAACGGCTTCCTGCGCCTTCGCCAGCGCCGCCACCGCGCCGCCCGCGATGCGCTGGAACTCGGTCCCGGCGGCGTTCAGCACGACGCGCCGCCCGGTCCGATCCAGGAGCCGCGCGCCCAGGATGTCCTCGAGCTCGCGCAGCGTCTTCGAGACGGCCGGCTGCGTGACGTTCAACTCGGCCGCCGCCTGCCCGACGGAGCCGGTCCGCGCGACCGCGAGGAAGGTCGAGAGATGACGCAGGCGCAGGCGGGGGTGAAAATTCATAACCTCGGAGTAATGTGCGGCTTCGAAGATATCAATTTTTATCGCGGGTGCGCCGGTGCATCAGAGTGGCAGGGGAGGACAGCAATGACGAACCGGCACGATGAAGGCATGCGGGTCCGCCGGCAGGTCCTGGGCGACGCCCATGTCGACCGGGCCGAGGCGGGCATCACCCCGCTCGACGCGGCGTTCCAGCGGATGATCAAGGAAGGCGCATGGGGCACGGTCTGGGCGTCGGACGCGATAAGTCTTCGCGAACGCTCGATGCTCACCCTGGCGCTACTGGCGGCGACCGGCAATTTCGAGGAGATCGCGATGCATATCCGCGCGACGGTCCGCACCGGGGCGACACTGCAGGACGTGGCCGAGGCATTCCAGCACGTCGCGGTCTATGCCGGCGTGCCGCGGGCCAACCACGCGCTGAAGATTGCCAAGGAAACCTACCGTGAGATGGGGGTGGAGCCGTGAGCGGCGAGTATCTCCAGCGCGACCGGCGGGTACATCCACCTGCCCACACGCCCGATTACAAGACCAGCGTCACCCGCAGCCCGCGCCTCCCGCTTTTGTCGATCGAGAACTCGCTGTCCGAGATGACCGGCCCGACCTTCGGCCACGGCCAGCTCGGGCCGCTCGATCACGACCTGATCCGCAACTACGGCCGCGGCGAGGAAGCCATCGGCGAGCGAACCATCGTGCACGGCCGCGTCACCGACCAGACGGGGCGGCCCGTTCCCGGCGCGCTGCTGGAGGTCTGGCAGGCCAATGCCGGCGGGCGCTACCGGCACATCAAGGACGGCTATCTCGCGCCGCTCGACCCGAATTTCGGCGGTTGCGGGCGGTGCGTGACGGATGCCGACGGGTATTACTTCTTCCGGACGGTCAGGCCGGGGGCCTACCCGTTCCGTAACTACTCGAACTCGTGGCGCATGGCGCACATCCATTTCTCTATCTTCGGGGCGGGGCTCACGCAGCGCCTGATCACGCAGATGTATTTCGAGGGAGACCCACTGCGCGCACAGGATCCCATCGCACAGACGATCCCGGACGCGGCGGCGCTGGACCGGCTGGTCGCGCCTCTGGATCTGGAGGCGTCGGTGTCGCTCGACACCCTCGCCTACCG
>NZ_JAWLFS010000065.1:0-13047 GCF_041685465.1 Rhodosalinus sp.
TGCGGGAAGGCATCGCCGAAGAGCTTCGTGGCCATCACCGCGCCGATGTAGAACACCAGCGTCATCAGCAGAAAGACGCTCCCCATCCCCGGGATCGCGCGCACGAAGCCCTCGACCACGCGGCGCAGGCGCGGCGCGACGGAGATCACGCGCAGGACCCGCAGGATGCGCAGCGCGCGCAGCACCGAGAGCCCCTCGCTCGCCGGCACCAGCGCGATGCCGACGATCACGAAGTCGAAGACGTTCCAGCCGCTGCGGAAGAACCGCCCGCCGTGGGCGACGAGCTTCAGCGCGATCTCGACGGTGAAGATGGCGAGGCAGAGCCGGTCGATCGCGATCAGCGCGGGGCCCGCCGCCGCCATCGCCTCGTCCGAGGTCTCGAGCCCGAGGACCACGGCGTTCACCCCGATCACGCCCATGATCGCGTTCGTGACCCACGGCCGCGCCAGCCAGTCCCCCAGTCGCTCGCGGAACGCCATCGCCTACTCCCTCTCGCCGCCCGGCATATGGGCCAGCCCGAAGCCCGCCACAAGCTCGACGTGCGGCGACCACCGGAACTGGTCCACCACCGTCACCGGCCCCATGCGGTAACCCGCAGCAATCAACGTCGCCGCGTCCCGCGCGAAGGTGGCCGGGTTGCAGGAGACATGCGCGATCCGCGGCACGCCCGCGGCGGCGAGCCGCGCGATCTGCGCCGCCGCGCCCTGCCGGGGCGGGTCGATCACCGCGGCATCGTAGCGGGAGAGCTCCTCGCCCTCCAGCGGACGGCGGAAGAGGTCGCGCGCCTCGGTCGTCACCTGTTTCAGGCCCTCGGCCTGCCGCCAGCCCGCGTCGAGCGCGGCGGTCATCGCCGGCGCGCCCTCCACCGCGTGCACCTCGGCCGCCTCGGCCAGCGGCAGGGCGAAGGTGCCGCAGCCCGCGAAAAGGTCCACGATCCGCCCGGCGCCGGCGAGGATCGCGCGCACGCGCGCGACGAGCGCCGCCTCGCCCTCGGCCGTCGCCTGAAGAAACGCGCCGGGCGGCGGCACCACCGCCGCGCGCCCGAAATGCAGAAGCGGCGGCCGGGCCATGGCGACCGGCTCCCCGTCCCAGGTCAACCGGGCGAGGTCGGCGCCCCCCGCGATCTCCGCGAGCCGGGTGCGCAGCGCCCGGTCGAGCAGCTTGCCCCCGGTCACGGCGACGTCGAGCCCTGCCTCCGTCCGCGTCGCGGCGACGTCCAGTTCGCCCTTGCGCGAGCCGCCCGCCTCGGCCAGCGCCTCCGCCACCGGCAGCGCACCGATCAGGTCGGGATGCAGAACCCGGCACTCCGGCACCGCCACGATCTCGGCCGAGGCGCGCGCGTGAAACCCGGCGAGCGCGCCCTTCTTCGTGCGCCGCGCCGCGAGCACGGCGCGCCGCCGGGAGCGGGGCGGCGAGGTCTCGACGCTCGCGATCCGCGCATCCAGCCCCTGCCCCGCAAGCGCCTGCCGCACGATCCCCGCCTTCCACTCCGCCACCGCATCGTCCCGCAGATGCTGCACCGCGCAGCCGCCGCAGCGACGGAAATGGGGACAGGGCGGTGTCACGCGCTCCGCCGCGGGCTCCAGCACGCGCAGGCCTTCCAGCCGCCCGTCGCGCTCTTCGCCCGCGACCAGTTCGCCGGGCAGCGCGCCCGGCGCGATCATCCCCTCGCCGAACCCGTCGCCCAGATGGCCCAGCCGCTCTATCCGCACCTCTCGCATGGCACCCCGGATAGCGCGGCACGGCCCGCGGCGCTACTCCGCCGCCTCGCGCGTGGAGATGAAACCGCCCGACTGCCGCTCCCAGTAGCGGGCATAAAGCCCGCCGCGCGCCAGAAGGTCGTCATGCGTGCCCTGCTCCACGATGCGGCCGTCGTCGAGCACCACGATCCGGTCCATTTCACTGAGCGTCGAGAGCCGGTGCGCGATGGCGAGCACCGTCTTGCCCTCCATCACCCGCTCGAGCGCGGTCTGGATCGAGGCCTCGACCTCCGAATCGAGGGCGCTGGTGGCCTCGTCCAGCACGAGGATCGGCGCGTCCTTCAGGATCGCGCGGGCCAGCGCGATGCGCTGGCGCTGCCCGCCCGACAGCTTCACGCCCCGCTCGCCGAGATAGGCATCGTAGCCGCGGTTCCCGCGGTGGTCCTCCATCTCCATGATGAAACCGTGCGCCTCGGCCTTCTTCGCGGCGGCGATCATCTCCTCCTCGGTGGCGTCGGGCCGGCCGTAGAGGATGTTCTCCCGCGCGGTGCGGTTGAACATCGCGGTTTCCTGCGTGACCATCCCGATCTGGCGCCGCAGGCTCTCCTGCGTCACCTGCGCGAGGTCCTGCCCGTCGATCAGGATGCGCCCCTGCTCGGGCGCGTAGAGCCGCAGCAGGATCGCCACGAGCGTCGATTTCCCAGCGCCCGAGGCCCCCACGACGCCCAGCTTCTCGCCCGGTCCGACCTCGAGCGAGATGTCGGCGACGCCGCCCACCTCGCGACCGTAGGCGAAATTCACCTCCTCGAAGGTGATGCGGCCCTCCGTGACTTCGAGCGGCGCGGCGTCCGGTGCATCCTCCAGCCGCTCGCGGGGGGTGAGGGTCTTCATCCCGTCCTCGACCTCGCCCACGTTGGAGTAGATCGCCATCAGCGTGAAGCTGACCCAGCCGGTCATCTGCGCGATCCGGATCGAGATCGCGCCCGCCGCGGCGATGTCGCCCGCCGTCGCGGTCCCCGCCTGCCAGAACACCAGCGTCGCGCCCACCATGAGCACCGGCAGCAGCCCCGCGACGGTCATCAGCGCAAGGCGGAACCACGCCGAGAGCACGCCGAAGTGCAGCGCGCGATCGCGGTAGGTCTGCATCGCGTCGAGCGCCGCGCGATCCTCGTGATCGTCGTGGGCGAAGAGCTTGACCGTCTTGATGTTGGTGATGGTGTCCACCACCTGTCCGCTCACGTTCGCCCGCGCCGCCGCCCGCGCGCCCGAGCGGACCCGCACCCGAGGCAGGAAGAAGCGGATCAGCGCGAAATACCCCACCAGCCAGAGCGCGAAGATCGCGGCATTCCAGAGGTCGATGGAGCCGAGCAGGATCACCGCCCCGGCGAGCGAGGCGAGCGCGAAGGCGACGACATTGATGACTTCGGCCGAGACGTCCGTGACCGCGCGCGCAGTCTGCATCTGCTTCTGCGCGATGCGCCCGGCGAAATCGTTGTCGAAGAAGGTGACCGCCTGCCCCAGCCCCCAGCGATGCAGCCGCGAGAGCACCAGCGGCATCACGTTGGGCTGAACGATCATCGCGTTCGCGGCCGCCGACAGCCCGGAAAGAAGGGGCCGCGCCACCACGAAGAAGACGACCGCACCGATCAGCAGCGCAAGATTCCCGGCCTCGAAGAGCCCCTCGCGCCCCTCCGCCTGCGCCGTGTCGATCACGCGGCCCAGGACCCAGGCCGTCCCGGCCTCCATCCCGCCGGCGAGCGCCGAGAGGACCGCGGCGAGCGCCAAGGCCGGCCAGGCGCCCGACAGGCACCAGCCGAAGAACCGGGCGAGCGTGCGCGGCGGCGGCCCGTCGGCCGCGCGGAAGGGGTCGAGCATCAGGCCGAGGCTTCGTCTCATTCCGCGGCCTCCGGGTTCAGGAAGCCGCCGGATTGCCGCTCCCAGAAGCCGGCATATAGCCCGCCCTGCGCCAGAAGCACGTCGTGCGGCCCGTCCTCCACGATGCGGCCCTGATCCATGACGAGGATGCGGTCGAGATGCGCGATCGTGGACAGGCGATGCGCGATGGCGATCACCGTCTTGCCCTCCATCATGCCGTAGAGCGTCGACTGGATCGCCGCCTCCACCTCCGAATCGAGGGCACTCGTCGCCTCGTCGAGGATCAGGATCGGCGCATCCTTCAGGATCACGCGGGCGAGAGCGATGCGCTGACGCTGCCCGCCGGACAGCTTCACGCCGCGCTCGCCCACCCGCGCGTCGTAGCCGCGCCGGCCCTCGGAATCCTCCAGATCGAGGATGAAGTCATGCGCCTCGGCCCGTTGGGCCGCGACGATCATCTCCGCCTCCGTCGCCTCCGGACGGCCATAGAGGATGTTCTCGCGCACCGAGCGGTGCAGGAGCGCGCTGTCCTGCTGCACCATGCCGATCTGGCGCCGCAGGCTTTCCTGCGTGACGCGGCTGATGTCCTGCCCGCCGATCGTGATGCGCCCGCCCTCGATGTCGTAGAAGCGCAGGAGCAGCTTGACGAGGGTCGACTTGCCGCCGCCCGAGCGGCCGATCAGGCCCACCTTCTCGCCCGGGCGGATGGTCAGGTCGACGCCCTGAAGCCCGCCATGCCCGCGCCCGTAGTGGTGCGTCAGCCCCTCGATGCGGATCGTCCCGTCGCCGAGGGCGAGCGGACGCGCGTCCGGTGCATCGGTAAGCGTGATGGGCTGCGCGATGGTCTCCATCCCTTCGGCCACGACCCCGAGTTGACGGAAGAACGTGGTCAGCGCCCACATGATCCATCCGGTCATCGCGTTCAGCCGGAGCGTCAGCGCCGTCGCAGCGGCGACGGCCCCCACGCTCGCCGTGCCCGCCGTCCAGAGCCAGATCGCCCAGCCGACGACCCCCACGATCAGGAGCCCGTTCAGAACGACCAGGGCGATGTCCATGATGGTGTAAAGCCGCATCTCGGCCGCGAAGGTGCGCCGCGCCCGCTCGATCGCTTCCTGCGCGTAGTCGAGCTCGCGGTCATGGTGGGCGAACATCTTGACCGAATGGATGTTGGTGTAGCTGTCCACCACGCGCCCCGTCACCTGGCTGCGCGCATCCGCGGCCGCCTTGCTCGCCGGGCCGACGCGGCGCACCGTCCAGACCATGAGCGCCGCGTAGAGCGCGAACCACAGGATCAGCGGCAGCATCAGCCGCGGGTCGGCGCCGCCGAGCAGGAGCGCCGCGCCCACGAGATAGGCAAGCGCGAAGGTGATCGCGTCGAAGACCTGAAACACCGCCTCGCCCGCGGCGGGCGGCGTCTGCATGATCCGGTTGGCGATGCGGCCGGCGAAATCGTTCTCGAACCAGCCGACCGACTGGCGCATCACCTGCGCATGCGCGCGCCAGCGGATGAGCGTGCCGAAATTCGGCATGATCGCGTTGTTCAGGATCAGCACGTCGAGCGCCTGGATCGCCGGCCGCAGGACGAGGATGAACAGGGCGAGGGCTACGAGCTGCCAGCCGTGATCGGCCCAGACCTGCGCCGGATCGCCGCCGAGGATGTCCACGACCCAGCCCATGGCCCAGATCAGCCCGACCTCGATCGCCGCCACCGCGATCGCGAGCACCGCCGCCGCCGCGAACACCGGTTTGAAGGGCTGCGCGTAATCCCGAAGGAAGGCGAAAAGCGTCTGCGGCGGCCGGTCGTCGGGCGTGTAGGCGCAGTAGGGATCGACGAGGCTCTCGAAGTAACGGAACACGGGGGGCGCACTCCTTTGCACGGCGCGGACTGTAGTCTCGGCGACGCGCGAGGGAATGGCCAGTGTTGCGGCCCTCGGCGCGAAGAGGCCCGTCAGGGGCGATGAGCGCCCGCGAGGAGTGCCTCTTTCGACAGGCGGAAGCCCGACTCGATCCAGCGGCGTTCCAGTTCGGAGAGCTTCGCGCCGAGCGTGGCCCCCTGATAGGCCGGCATCAGATCGCGCGCCGTGACCGGGAAGCGTTGCCGCGCCCCCTCCTCCGCCGCGGCGAGCGCGGCGTCCTCGGGGGGCCTGCCCGCCAGGGCGCCCTGCAGCAGAAGCGCATCCCGCGCCGCCTCGGCGCCATGGCGATAACCGAGTTCCCCCGGTCCCGCCGCTGCGCCCTGAAGCTCCGCGAGCAAGGCGAGCCGCCGCGTCTCGCGCTTCGACAGACGCAGGGTGCGCGCCTCGCCCTCCCCCGCGCCCAGCGCGGCGAGGCGGCGGATCGCATCGGGCGGCGTTCCGGTCAGCCCCTCCAGGTGCACCAGCGGGCCGAGGAGCCGCGCGGTCGCCCCCGGCAGCACCTGCGACAGCGCGCCCGTCCGCTCCATCACGGCCACCGCGGGCGCCGGGTCCGGCGCGGCGAGAAGCTTCTTGATCTCGGCGCCCACCCGCTCGGCGGACAGCTCGGCGAGGCCCTCGACGCTCCCGGCGACGGCGGACAGCGCCGTCGGGTCGAAGCCCGCCTCCGGGTCGCCATACCAGGCCGTGAAGCGGAAGAAGCGCAGGATGCGGAGGTAGTCCTCCCGGATGCGCGTCTCGGCGTCGCCGACGAAGCGGACGTGCCGCGCCTCCAGATCGGTGAGCCCGACGCCGAGCGGGTCCACGACGGTGCCGTCGGGCAGCGCGTAGAGCGCGTTCATGGTGAAATCCCGCCGCGCCGCGTCCTCGCGGATGTCGTCGGAATAGGCGACGACGGCGTGGCGCCCGAAGGTCTCGACGTCGCGGCGGAAGGTCGTGATCTCGTGCGGGGCACCCCCCGCGACCACCGTGACGGTGCCATGCGCCATGCCCGTCGCCACCGCCTTGAGCCCCGCCGCATCGGCGAGCTCCAGCACCCGCTCCGGCCGCGCTTCGGTGGCGATGTCGATGTCGCTGACCGGCGCGCCGAGGAGCGCGTTGCGCACGCAGCCGCCGACGAAAAGCGCGCGATGCCCTGCCACCGTCAGCGCGGCGCAGACCGCCTGCGTCGCCGGGTCCTCGATCCAGTCACCCCGCACCTTCATCGGCCGATCCGATCCGCCAGACCGTGCAGGATACATGCCGTCGCGCCCCAGATATAATAGGGGCCCCAGGGCACCGTGTAGTAATGCCGCATCCGCCCGCGCCAGCGTCGCGCCTGCACCGAATAGTTCGCCGGGTCGGCGACATGGGCGAAGGGAACGGCGAAAACCTCCGCCACCTCCCCCGGCTCCGGCACCGGATCGAAAGGCGCCGTCACCCGCGCGAGCACCGGCGTCACGGCAAAGCCGGTGACCGTCTCATGCGCGGGCAGCGTGCCGAGGAGGGCGACCCGGTCCCGCGCGAGGCCGATCTCTTCCTCCGCCTCGCGCAGGGCGGCGGCGGTCGGATCGGCGTCGCCCGCGTCCTGCTTGCCGCCGGGAAAGGCGATCTGCCCCGGATGATGCTTCAGCGCCGGCGAGCGTTTCGTCAGGTAGAGCCGCGGGCCCCCCGGCCCCTCCTCCAGCGCCACGAGCACGCCGGCGGGACGCAGGCGACCCGGGCGCGCGGGCGGCGTCTCGGACGAAAGGTCGTGGTCTGACGACGGCGCGGCGGGCCGCGCCATGGCCGCCTCCAGCGCGGCCCAGGGGTCAGTCACCGGGGCCATCGCCCTCCTCCGCGTCAGCCCCCAGCGTCGCGGGATCGAGCACGTAATGCGCCCCGCAGAACTGGCAGTCGGCGGTGACGGTGCCCTCGTCGGTGGTCATCGTGGCGATGTCCTTCGCCGAGTAGATCGAGAGCGCGCGCCGCACCCGGTCCTCGGAGCAGGTGCAGCCGAAGCGCACCGGCTGCGTCTCGAAGACGCGCGGCGTCTCCTCGTGGAAGAGGCGCACCAGCAGATCGGTGAGCGGCAGGCCCGGCCCGATCAGTTCGGTATCCTCGACCGTGTCGAGAAGAAAGTTAACGCGGTTCCAGTCCTCGCGCTCCTCGCCCGGCACCACGTCCTCGGCTTCCAGCAGCCCGTCCGCACCCGAGCCGCCGCCGCTCATGTCCGGGGCGGCCTTCGGCAGGTGCTGCAGCATGATGCCGCCCGCGCGCCAGTGCCCGGTCTCGCCCGGCGCCTGCGCGCGGCCGAAGCTCAGCGCGAAGCGGGTCGGCAGCTGCTCGGACTGCGCGAAATAGGTCTCGGCCGACGCACGAAGCGACCCGCCGTTCAACGGCGTGAGGCCCTGATAGGGCGCCATGCCCTGTCCCTGGTCGATCAGCACGCCGAAATACCCGTGCCCCAGTTGTTCGAAGGGCGCCGCGTCGGTCAGCCGCTCGCGATCGAAGCTCGCGTAGGCGCGAATCCACGCCGCCTGTCCCTCCTCGGAGGGGCCGTAGAAATCCGTGGCGATCATCCGGACCGGCCCGTCGGTCTGCACCTGAAGCGACAGCTTCCAGCGCAGCTTGATCGACTGCCCGATGAGCGCCGTCAGGAGCGCCATCTCCGCGACCAGCGCCTCGACCTGCGGGGGATAGTCATGCTGACGGAGCACGCCGTCCAGCACCCCGTCGAGCCGCGCGATGCGCCCGCGCGTGTCGGATTTGTCGAGCTGGAACGGCAACACCGTGTCGTCCCAGGCGATCTTGGTGCCTAAGGTCATGGGTTTCCTCGACGGTCGGGGATTGGCATACCGCGCCCATATAGGCGCCACAAGCGCCGAGCCCAAGGAGACGCGCCGCGATGATCCCCCGTTACGACGCGCCACCCGAGCCCGGGCGCCGGTATGTGGCGCGCCCGGGCGTCTACGCGATCCTGCCGCGCGGGGGCCGCGTGCTGCTGACCCATCAGGCCGAGCCGTGGCCGGAGATCCAGCTGCCCGGCGGGGGCATCGACCCCGGCGAGCCGCCGCTTGCCGCGCTCTTCCGCGAGGTGCGGGAGGAGACCGGCTGGACCATCGCGGCGCCGCGCCGGCTGGGCACCTTCCGCCGCTTCACCTGGATGCCCGAATACGGCATCCACGCCGAGAAGATCTGCACGATCTACGTCGCGCGCCCGATCCAGCCGCTCGGGCCTCCGTCCGAAGCGGGGCACACCGCGGTCTGGCTGCACGAGGCGCGGGTGGCCGGCGCGCTCGCCAACGCGGGCGACCGCGCCGTGGCGGCCCGCCACCTCGGCTGAGACGGTTCAGCTGCCGGAGTTGGAGGACACACCCACCTGCGCCGGCCGCAGCAGCCGGTCGTGCAGCAGGAAACCGTCCTGCGACACCTGGATGATCTCGCCGGCCGTGGTGTTCGGCACCGGCGCCTCGAACATGGCCTCGTGCAGGTTGGGATCGAAGGTGTCGCCCACCTGCGGCGAGACCGCCTCGATGCTGTGGCGGTGGAAGACGTTGAGAAGCTCCTTCAGCGTCAGCTCCACACCTTCCATCAGCGCCTCGGAGGCGGTTTCACCCTCTTCGCGGGAGGCGGCGATGGCGCGCTGCAGGTTGTCGTAGACCGGCAGCAGATCGCGGGCGAGGCGCGTGACCCCGTAGCGTTCGGCTTCGCGCCGGTCCTTGTCGGCGCGCTTGCGGGCGTTTTCCGCATCCGCGAGCGCGCGCATGAACCGGTCCTTCAGGTCGTCACGCTCGGCGCGCAGCGCGTCGAGCTCGGACTCCTGCGACTCGCCGGGGGCGGCCCGGCCGGCGCCGCCGGAATCCTCCTCCGCTTCGGCCGCCTCGGCCTCGGCCTCGAGCGCTTCGATGTCGTCGAGGAACTCGTCCCCGTCTCGCTTCGGATCACCCATCTCTCACCTCTAGCTCCGGTCGGACAGAAGCCGTCCGACCAGTTGCGCCGTGTAGTCCACAATCGGCACGATACGGCCGTAATTGAGACGCGTCGGCCCGATGACGCCCACGGCGCCGACGATCTTCCGGTCCGCGTTCATATATGGGGAGACGACCAGAGAGGAACCCGACAACGAAAAAAGTTTGTTCTCCGAGCCGATGAAGATGCGGACCCCCTCGCCCTGATCGGTAAGCTCGAGGAACTCGGCGATGTCGCGCTTGCGCTCCAGATCGTCGAAGAGGACGCGGATGCGGTCCAGATCGGTCTCGTCGGCCTCCTCGCCGAGCAGGTTGGCCCGGCCGCGCACGATCAGGCGCGCATCGCTTTCGCCGTCCTCGCTCCAGACGGCGAGCCCGCTCTGCACGAGCTGCCGGGCGATCTGGTCGATCTCCTGGCGGCGCTGGGAGATCTCGGTGCCGAGCTCGTGGCGCAATTCGCTGAGCGTGCGGCCCTCGAGGATCGCGTTGAGGAAATTGGCCGCCTCGCGCATCGACGACGGCGTCTGCCCCGGTGGCGGCGAGAAAACGCGGTTCTCGACGTGCCCGTCCGCGAAGACGAGGACCACGAGCGCCCGGTCGGGGCCGAGGCCGACGAACTCGATATGCTTGATCGGTGCCTCGTGCTTCGGCGCGAGAACGAGGCTCGCCCCCTGCGTCACGCCCGAGAGCGCGGCCCCCACCCGGTCCAGCAGCGAGGACACGTCCGAGGTGTTGCCGCCGAGGGTCGAGTCGAGCTGCTCCTTGTCGTTTTCCGAGAGGTCCCCGAGCTCGAGGAACCCGTCCACGAACATCCGCAGTCCGAGCTGCGTCGGGATGCGGCCGGCGCTGATGTGCGGACTGTCGAGCAACCCGAGGTATTCGAGGTCCTGCATCACGTTGCGCACGGTGGCGGCGCTGACCTTTTCGCTCATCGTTCGCGTGAGGGTACGCGAGCCGACCGGCTCGCCGCTTTGCAGATACCCCTCGACCACGCGGCGGAAGACCTCGCGCGATCGGTCATTGAGTTCTTCGAGTGTGTTCGGTGTCTCGGTCATTTCGCATGCCCTGCCCGGCACGACATCAAAGAGGGGCGCGGAGGAAAAATCAATCGGGGTTGCGCTGCCGCCGCGCACGCCGCTATCGGAGGGCGACCGGCGACAAGGGATAGGCAATGCGCCCCTCAGGACGAGACTTAAGCGAAATGCGGCCCGTTTCAATCGAGACGGGCATCACGAAACACGCCGAAGGTGCGTGCATGATCCGCGTGGGCGACACCCACGTCCTCTGCACGGCAAGCATCGAGGAGCGCGTGCCGCCCTTCCTCAAGGGCGGCGGCCAGGGGTGGGTGACAGCCGAATACGGCATGCTTCCGCGGGCCACCACGACGCGCATGCGCCGTGAGGCGAGCGCCGGCAAGCAGGGCGGCAGAACCGTGGAAATTCAACGGCTTATCGGTCGTTCCCTGCGCGCGGGCGTCGATCGTCAGGCGCTGGGCGAGCGCCAGATCACCGTGGACTGCGACGTGATTCAGGCCGATGGCGGGACGCGCTGCGCGGCGATCACCGGTGGCTGGGTCGCGCTGCGCCTCGCGGTGAACCGGCTCCTGAAGGCGGGCGACCTGACCTCCGATCCGCTGGGCGAGCCGGTGGCGGCGGTCTCCTGCGGCATCTACGCCGGGCAGCCGGTCGTCGATCTGGACTACCCCGAGGACAGCGAGGCCGGCGTCGACGGCAACTTCGTGATGACCGGCGACGGACGCCTGATCGAGGTGCAGATGTCCGCCGAGGGTCAGACCTTTTCCCGCGATCAGATGACGCGCCTTCTGGACCTCGCCGCCGCCGGCGTTGCCGACCTCGCGCAGGCGCAGCGCGCAGCGGCGGCATGACGCGCAGACTCTCCCCCGGCCGGCTCGTCGTGGCCACGCACAACCGCGGCAAGCTCGAGGAGATCGGGGCGCTCCTCGGCCCCCACGGCATCGAGCCGGTGGGCGCGGGCGACCTCGACCTGCCCGAGCCGGAGGAGACCGAGGAAACCTTCGTCGGCAACGCCCGGATCAAGGCCCATGCGGCGGCACACGCCACGGGCCTTCCCGCGCTCGCCGACGACAGCGGTATCGCGATCGAGGCGCTCGGCGGCGCACCGGGCGTGCACACCGCGGACTGGGCCGAGACGCCGCAGGGCCGTGACTTCGTCATGGCGATGACCCGCGCGTGGAAGGAACTTGAGGCGAAGGACGCCCCCGAGCCACGGCGCGCCACCTTCTGCTGCACGCTCGTCATCGCCTGGCCCGACGGGCACGACGAGGTGTTCGAGGGCCGCGTGCCGGGGCGCATCGTCTGGCCCATGCGGGGCGATCAGGGGCACGGCTACGACCCCATCTTTCAACCCGAGGGCCACGAGATTACCTTCGGAGAGATGGATCGCTGGGACAAGAACCGCATCAGCCACCGCGCCCGCGCCTTCGCGGATCTGGTGCGCCGCTGCCTTGACTGAGGCCGCTGCCGGGCCTCCGTTGGAGGATTGGCGCGCGGGCGGCTTCGGGCTCTACCTGCACTGGCCGTTCTGCGCGGCGAAGTGCCCCTACTGCGACTTCAACAGCCACGTCTCCCGCCACATCGACCAGGCGCGCTGGCGTGCCGCCTATCTCGCCGAGATCGACCGCCTCGGCCGGGTGACCGGCGACCGCGTGCTGAATTCCGTCTTTCTTGGCGGCGGCACGCCGAGCCTGATGGACCCGGAACTCGTCGCCGCGATCCTCGACCGCGTCCGTGCGACATGGCGCCTCGCCAACGATCTCGAGGTGACGCTGGAAGCGAACCCCTCCTCCGTGGAGGCCGGTCGCTTCCGGGGCTACGCTGCCGCGGGCGTCAATCGTGTCTCCCTTGGCGTGCAGGCGCTGAACGATCGGGATCTTGCCCGCCTCGGGCGCCTGCACAGCGTCGCCGAGGCGCGACAGGCCTACGATATCGCGCGCGCGCACTTCGACCGGGTGAGTTTCGACCTGATCTATGCCCGGCAGTTCCAGACGCTCGCAGACTGGCGCAGGGAGCTTGAAGAAGCGCTGGCGATGGCCGTCGATCACCTGTCGCTCTACCAGCTGACCATCGAGCCCGGCACCGCCTTCGGCGACCGGTTCGCCGCCGGAAGACTCGCGGGACTGCCGGAGGAAGATCTCTCCGCCGACATGTACGAGGCGACGCAGGAGATGTGCGAGGGTGCCGGACTAGCGGCTTACGAAGTGTCGAACCACGCGCGGCCGGGCGCGGAGAGCCGGCACAACCTCGTCTACTGGCGATACGGTGACTACGCGGGCATCGGTCCGGGCGCGCATGGGCGGTTGACAGTGGGCGCCCGCCGCGTCGCCACGGAAGCAACGGCTGATCCGGGTCGCTGGCTCACCGCGATCGACTCCGGCGAAACCCCCGAGCGCGTTACGCCGATCGCGCCCGCCGATCAGGCGGGCGAACACCTTATGATGGGTCTGCGCGTCGTCGAGGGCATAGATCTGGCGCGTCACGCGCGGCTTGCCGGCAAACCACTCGATCCGCAGGAGATCGCGGCCCTCAAGGAGGCCGGATTGCTTCACGTGAAACACGGCCGCCTTCACGCAACGCCGCAGGGACGGATGCT
>NZ_JAWLFS010000066.1:0-12972 GCF_041685465.1 Rhodosalinus sp.
GCCGGCGCCGAGCTCGAGCGCCGGCTCTCCGATGCGCAGCGCGCACGCATGCGCGCGGCCTACCGTGCCGCCGGCCCCGAGGCGGTCGCCGGGTTCCGGACGGTGCTCGAGGCGATGATGGACCCCGAAATGCGCCGCCATTATCGTGCCCTGCGGGAGGGGCGCTGATGACCGAGGCCGACGCGCATCTGTTGATCGTCGACGACGACGAAAGGTTGCGCGGGCTGCTCTGCAAGTTCCTGTCGCGGAGCGGTTTCCTTGTTTCCGCAGCGCGTGACGCGGGGCATGCGCGGCGGTTGCTCGCCGGGCTCGATTTCGATCTCGTCGTGCTCGACGTGATGATGCCGGGCGAGGATGGCATCGCCTTTACCCGCGCCTTCCGCCGCGAGCGGCACACGCCGATCCTTCTGCTCACCGCGCGGGGCGAGACCGAACAGCGCATCGCCGGGCTGGAGGCGGGGGCGGACGACTACCTGGCCAAGCCCTTCGAGCCGCGCGAACTCCTCCTGCGCATCAACGCCATCCTGCGGCGCCTGCCCGAGGCCGACAGCGTCGCCAGCCCGCCGGCGGTGCTGCAACTCGGTCCGCTGGCCTACGATGTGACGCGCGGCGAGCTCTGGCACGGCGATGCGCCGGTTCGGCTCACCTCGACCGAGGCGCAGCTCATGCGCCTGTTCGCAGCCCGGCCGGGCGAGTCGATCAGCCGGGCCCGCCTCGTCGCCGATCTCGGCCGTGACGGCCATCAGGTGCAGGAGCGGGCCGTCGACGTGCAGATCACGCGCCTGCGCCGGAAGATCGAAGCAGACCCGAAGCATCCGCGTTACCTGCAGACCGTGCGCGGCGCGGGCTACATGCTCGCGCCCGACTGATCCCGGTCCCCCGCGGGTGCGGTCGGCAACGGCTTCGTTCGGGACGCGACGGCGGCGCGGCCGGCGCGGCGGCCGCGCAGCGCCAATGCCGCGCGGCCGGGCGTCTCACCAGACGATGGTCATCTTGCCGATCTGGCGCCCTTCGGCGAGCCTGGCCTGCGCAGCCTCGATGGTCTCGACCGAAAGCCCCTCGAAGGTGGTGGTGCGCGTCGTCCGTAGCTTTCCGTCGTCGCAGAGCCGCGCGACGGCGGCAAGGATTTCGCCCTGCCGCGCCATGTCGGGGGTCTTCTGGACGGGGCGGGTGAACATGAACTCCCAGCCGAAGCTCGCACTCTTCTGGAAGAGGGAGGAGAGATCGTGTTTCTCCTGCGCGCCCACGATCGAGACGATCCGGCCCTGCGGCGCGACGAGGCGGGCCATCTCGGCGAAATAGCGGTCGGTGTCGTGCGCGCAGAGAATGCGCTCGAAGGCGCCGTCCGGCATCTCCTGCACGGCGGCGTGGTCGACCACCTCGGCCGCGCCCATCGTCGCGCACCATTCGCGGGTTTCGGCACGGGAGGCGGTGGCCGTCGCATGGATGCCGGAAAGCTTCGCCAGCTGGAGGGCGACCGACCCGACACCGCCGGCGCCATTGATGACGAGAAGCCGCTCGGGCTGCGCCCCATGCGAGAGCGGCGTGTAGCCCAGCCTGTCGAAGAGCGCCTCCCAGGCGGTGATGGCGGTGAGCGGCAGTGCCGCCGCGTCTGCGTCCTCGAGACGCTCGGGCGCATGCGCCACGAGGCGGTGATCGACGAGCTGATGGGTGGCGAAGGCGCCGGGCCGGTCCGCCGCGCCCGCGTACCAGACCCGGTCGCCGGGCGCGAAGCCCGCCACAGCCTCGCCCACGGCGAGCACGCGCCCGCAGGCGTCGTAGCCGAGCGGCCGGGGTGCGGCATCGGCGGGGATGCGGCCCTGCATCTTGGCGTCCACGGGGTTGAGCGCAGCCGCGCCCACCGCCACCAGCAGATCGTTGGGCCCCGGCGCAGGCACCGGCCCTTCCGTCATCTCGTAAGCCCGCGTGGCGGGGTTCCAGTTCACGGCGTGCATGGTCTCGGCCATCGTGTCCTCCCTCGGTGTTGCGCTGCCGCCTTGTGCGCCCGGGGATCGGGCTTGCCAAGGGGCGGCTCGTCGGCATCTGCCCTCCGTCTGCAAGACGGCCCGCTGCGGCGAACGCCCGGAGAAGGCCGCACGCGGGGGTGTTCCGCGCGTGGATCCGGCCGGCCCTGCATCGCAGGAGCGGCACGCCTGCGCGGTCCTCGCACGGTTTGCCCGGGCCCGGGCGGGACCACGACCGACGGTTCGGCAAAGGGCGCCTGTCCCCGTGCCGTCCCGCGGGTGCGTCGTTGCGGTGCCGGTTCCGGCGGCGAGGCGCGTGTCGTCAGGCCGGCATCGCCTCCGGGTTCCGCCGCAGGACCGAGATGTTCAGCGCCAGCGCGAAGGTCCCCCACGCAAGGTAGGGCGTCATCATCAGCGCGGCGAGCATGTCCTGACGCAGGAAGGCCAGCGTCGTGGCGAGGACTGCCGCCCACAGGACGGCGATGATCACCGCGCCGGTCCGGATCCGGTGCAGCCCGAAGAAAACCGCTGACCAGAGCGTGCTGATCGTGATCTGAAGCGCCCAGAGCCCGAGCGCGAGATCGTTGTCGGGCTGCCCCGCCACGCGCGCCGCGGCGAGCGACATCAGCACGTAGAGCACGGCCCAGATCACCGGGAACAGCTTGTCCGGCGGTGTCCAGCCGGGCTTGTCGAGGCCACGGTACCACGCGCCGGGCCGGAACAGCATCCCCGCGGCGGCCGGCACGGCGCAGATCGCGAGGTAGAGGGGAAAGAGGGTCATGGTCGCTCCTCGCGGCTGCTGCGCCCGGGGCTGTCCGGACACCGCGAGGCTATCCGTCCGGCGCGCGGCGGTGAAGCCCCGGCCGCCCCGAGTGGCCTGCCGGCACGGCAATTTTTCGCGCCCGTCACATCGGCGGCGAGGCCCGGTCGAGTTCGCGGTTGATTGATGTGTGTATCACGGTACACTTCCACGACCGAAGGCCCTCATGATGGAGCCGACCATGGCGTTCGATGCCGAGACCTTTACCCGCGCAGCGTCCCTGTTCCGTCTGAAACGAGACGCGCTCGCGCCGGAGGCGGTCGAAACGCTGGCCCGTGATATCGTCCGCCGCCTGTCGGAGACGCTCCCCCAGGGACCCGACGCGGAGGCCGCCGAGGTCTCCGAGGACAGCGTCGCGGCCTTCTGCGACGCGCTGATCGAGCCCGGCCCCGACGCGGCTCTCCGCTTCATCGAGGACCGGCGGGCAGAGGGCATGACGCGCGCCGGGGTCTACCTCGGGTACGTCGGCGCCGCCGCCCGCATGCTCGGGGAGGGGTGGGATGCCGACCAACTTTCCTTCGTCGAGGTGACCTCTGGCACCGGGCATCTTTACGCGGTGATGCGGGCGCTCCGGGCCGAGATGCCCGTGTCGCTGGCCGCGCCGACGGCGCGCCGGTCCGCGCTCTTCGCGACGGTGCCGGGAGAGGACCACGGGATCGGCATCACTGTCGCGGCCAACGTGTTCCGCGAAGCCGGCTGGAAGATCGACCTGCAGACCGACACCGAGCAGGACGCGCTCGTCGCGCATGTCGAGCGGACGGAGCCCTGGATCATCGGGCTGTCGCTGAGCACGGAGCGGCGCATGGACGCTCTGGTGCGACTGGTCGTGGCGCTGCGCCTCGTGGCGCCGCACGCGATCATCGGTGTCGCGCCGGCGGAGAGCATGGGCGCCGCCCGCCTCCGGGAACTCGTCGACATCGACCTCGTGTTCGACGATGCCGCCTCCGCACAGGTGGAACTCGATCGTCTCATGACCCTGCGCGGCCATACCTGACCGCGACACGCTCTAGACGCGGCGCCCGATGCGCGCCGCCGTCGTCGAGAGCACGAAGAGGCCAGCCGCGACGCTCACGATGGTCGGTCCGGTCGGGGTGTCGAGGTGATACGATCCCGCCAGCCCGCCGAGCGCCGACCCGGCGCCGAGCCCCGCGGCAAGCAGCGCCATCCCCTCCGGCGTGCGCGCGAAGGGCCGCGCGGTGGCCGCCGGGATGATGAGCAGCGCGGTGATCAGCAGGACACCCACCACCTTGATCGCCACCGCCACCACCACCGCGAGGGCGAGCGTCAGCACCAGTTCCTCCCGCCGGGGGTCGAGGCCCGCGGCGCGCGCGAGGTCCGGGTTGAGCGTCGTCGTCAGCAGCGCCTGCCACCGCCAGGCCACCAGTCCCACGACCAGCGCCGCGCCGCCCCAGATCACCGCGAGGTCGGCGCGCGAGACGGCGAGGATGTCGCCGAAGAGATAGGCCATCAGGTCGAGTTGCACGCCCTCGAGGAACGACACCGCCACCAGCCCCACCGCGAGCGCCGCATGCGCCATCACGCCGAGGAGCGTGTCCATCGCGTAGCCGCGCCCCGAGAGCGCCGTCACCGCGCCCGCCATGACGAGCGCGACGACCAGCGCCCCCGCGAAGATCGGCAGTGCCAGCGCGAGCGAAAGCGCCACGCCGAGGATCGCGGCATGCGCCGTCGCGTCGCCGAAATAGGCCATGCGCCGCCAGACCACGAAACAGCCGAGCGGCGCGGCGGCGAGCGCGGTGCCCACGCCGCCGAGCGCCGCGCGCGTCAGGAAGTCGTCGAGCATGCCGCCGCCTCGCCGATGGTCTCGGGCTCGTGCCGGTGGTCGTGGTGGTGCTGATAGAGGGCGAGCGTGCCCGCCGTCCCCTCGCCGAAGAGCGCGCGGTAGTCCGGTGCCGCCGCGACCACCTGCGGCGTCCCTTCGCAGCAGACGTGCCCGTTCAGGCACACCACCCGGTCCGAGGCCGCCATGACCACGTGCAGGTCGTGGCTCACCATCAGCACCGCGCACCCCGTCTCCGTCCGCAGCGTTTCGATCCGCTTGTAGAAGGCCGCCGCGCCCGGCTGGTCGAGCCCCGAGGTCGGCTCGTCGAGGATCAGCAGGTCGGGATCCTCGAGAAGGGCGCGCGCCAGCAGCACGCGCTGGAACTGTCCGCCCGAGAGCGCGGCCATCTGCCGGCGCTCCAGCCCCGGCACGCCCGCCTGCTCCAGCGCGGCGTGTGTCGCCGCCCGCGAAACCCGGTTCGGCAGGGAGAGGAACCGCGCCACCGTGAGCGGCAGCGTCGGGTCGAGGACCAGCTTCTGCGGCACGTAGCCGACACGCAATCCCGGCGCGCGGCGCACCCGGCCCGCGTCGGGCGCGAGGCCGCCGATCAGCGCGCGCAGGAGGGTCGACTTGCCCGAGCCGTTGGGGCCCACCACGGTGACGATCTCGCCCCGGTCGATGTGGAAATCCACACCTTTCAGCACGCGCGTCGCGCCGTAGCCGACGCTCAGCCCCTCGGTGGAAAGGAGCCGCGCCGTCATGCCGGGCTCGTCTCGGCGCAGGCGGGGCAGAGGCCCACCGCCTCGCGCACCGTACGCTCGATGGTGAAGCCCGCGGCCCGCGCGGCGCGGCCGAGCTCGCCACCCGTGGGCGCCACCTCGGCCTCGGTCACCCGGTCGCAGGCGCGGCAGATCAGGAAGGCCGGCGCGTGCAGGTCCTGCGCGTGGGCGCAGGCGACGAAGGCGTTCAGCCGCTCGATGCGGTGTGCGAAGCCGTGCGTCGTCAGGAAATCGAGCGCGCGATAGGCGATGGGCGGCTGCGCGCCCCGGCCCTCGGCGCGCAGGCGCTCGAGGATGTCGTAGGCCCCCATCGCGCGGTGTTCCTCGAGCAGGATCTCGAGCACCCGCCGCCGCGCCGGCGTCAGGCGCAGGCCCTGCGCGGCGCAGTAACGCTCTGCCTCTGCGAGGCCGCGCGCGATGCAGTCGCCGTGGTCGTGCGTATCGAAGGCCGTTCGGGTCATTGGATGCCCTTTCGCATGGGAGTCAGCGCGCTTGCAATGATATAGTATCTCATTTATGTGCCTTTCGAGATGTTACATAGTTACAGGAGTCGCCCATGTCCATCCGTGCCGTGACGCTCGCCCTCGCGGGGGCCGCGTCCCTCGCCGCACTTCCCGCGCGGGCCGAGCCGCCGCAGGTCGCCGCCGATATCACGCCGGTCCATTCGCTCGTCGCGCAGGTGATGGCCGGCGTCGGCACGCCGGATCTCGTCGTGCGCCCCGGCGCCTCCCCGCACGGCTACGCGCTGCGCCCCTCCGAGGCGGGCGCGCTTCAGGACGCCGATCTGGTCGTCTGGGTCGGGCCGGAGCTCACGCCCTGGCTCGCCCGCTCGCTCGACACGCTGGCGCCGGAGGCGGCGCAGGTGGCGCTGCTGGCGCAGGATCAGACGCGCACGCGCCCCTTCCGCACCGGCGCGACCTTCGCCCCGCATGATCACGGCGAGGCGGAGGCCCACGCGGGGGATGCCGAGCATGGACACGACGACGACCATGCGCATGCGGGGGAGGACGGCCACGACGACGATCATGCGCACGACGAGGATCACGGACACGAGGAGGAGCATGCGCACGACGACGACCATGCGCACGACGACGACCATGGGCACGGCGACGACCATGCGCACGGCGACGACCATGCGGGCGACGAGGCGCACGCGCACGGCGACGATCATGCGGGCGACGAGGCGCACGCGCACGACGACCACGCGCATGCCCACGACGGGCTCGACCCGCATGCCTGGCTCGACCCGGCGAACGGCAAGGCCTGGCTCGACATGATCGCGGCCGAGCTGTCGAAGGCCGACCCCGGCAACGCCGGGACCTATTTCTCCAACGCCGCCGATGCCAAGGCGGAGATCGACGCCACCGTGGCCGAGATCGAGGCGCAACTCGAGGGGCTGGGCGATCTCTCCTTCGTCGTTTTCCATGACGCCTATCAGTACTTCGAGGCGCGTTTCGGCCTGAGGGCCGCCGGCGCGATCTCGCTCAGCGACGCGACGGACCCGAGCCCGGCGCGAATCGCCGAGATTCGCGGGATGGTCGCTGCACGCGACATCGACTGCGCCTTTGCCGAGCCGCAGTTCGCCCCTGGTATCCTCGATGCGGTGTTCTCCGAGACCGAGGCCGAGGTGGCGGTGATCGACCCGATGGGGACGGAAATCGCGCCCGGGCCGGACTTCTACCCGGCGCTTCTGCGCTCGGTCGCGGAGTCCTTCCTGCGCTGCGGTTGAGCATGCCGCGGCGGGCGGTGCGCCGCCCGCCGCTCACGCTCTGCGTGCGGGGTTGATTTTTTCGACTGAATTAGTCAGGAATAGGGGCAGGCCCAGCCGACGCCGTCTCGCCAGGTCGATCCACCCGTCCGGCGCCGCAGCGGCGCCCGGACTGCGACCAGAGGAGGCCGCCCGCGATGCCGCACGACACCCCATCCTGTTCCCTATCCGAGCGCGGCACGCCCGTCGCCGCGCTCGGGCTCGGCGCCGACGAGCGCGCGGTGCTCGCCATCCTGCGCCACTACTGCGTGAGCTTCGCCGCGCCGGCCCGCGAGGGCTGGATCGTGGCGATCCGCGCCGCGCTCGATGCCTTCGGCGAGGCCCGCGGGCCGCATGTCGCCGTCGCAACGCTTGCTGCGCTGCAGGTGCTGCGCCGCACGCGGGCCTCGGGGTTTCGCTTCAACACGCCGGACTGTCCGGACTGTTCGGCCTTCGTCACGGGCCACGAACGGCTGCTGATCGCCGCCCTGCGCGCCGCCGCCTCCGGCCGGGACGACGCCGCGCGCGCCCATGCCGATCTGCTCTGCGAGGGCAACGGCGGCGGCCGGGTGGCGGCGGCGCTCGCCGTGCTGGCCCGGACCGCGCTCGAACCCGCGCCGGTGCCCGTTTCCGATCCTGCCTGACCCCGCGCCGAGGAGCCTTTCCATGACCACGCATACCGACCCCCGCGCCGCCGATCCCCGGCCCGCCACGCCCGTCTTCGTCCGTGTCACCGAGGACCGGACCGCCGCGCCGGTCGAAAGCCTCGGCCTCGACGGCTTCGAGACCGGCGTGCTCGCCGTGCTGCGCCACGTCTGCCTGAGCTTCGCGGCACCCGAGGGGCAATCGTGGCGCCACGCCTTCGCCATCGCGACCGAGCGCTGGGGGCCGGCGCGCGGCCCGGAGGTGGTGACCGGGCTTCTTCCGGTGCTCGATGCGCTCGCCGAGACGCGCCGCGCGCCCTTCGCGGTGATGGATCCCCTCTCGCTCGCCGCGCGCGGGCGGGTGACGGCGGACGAGGCGGGGCTCATGCGCCTGATCGCGGCAATGCGGCGCGAGCGCACCGGCGCCGCGCGCGGCGAGATCGCCGCGCTCGCCGAGGGGCGGGCGGACCCGGGGCTGATCGCCGCCTCCCTCGGCTTCGCCGCCCGCCACCGCGCGGCGGAGGGGCAGGCGGCCCGCGCCCCTGCGCCGATCCGGGTGCTGCACTGACAGGGAGCGCGGCGCACGGGACCGGGCCGGGGCTGCACCCTGTCGTCAGCCGCGGCGGTGGCCGTCCGTCGCGCCGATCACCGGGCAGCCGAGCGTGCGCTCGAGCGCGCGCACGAGCTCCCCGACCGTGCGGGTCGAGACGTAGAGCCCCCCGGTCGCGTCGGCGAGGCACTTGGCCACCGTCGGGCCGCCGTAGCCCTCGGCCTCCGGGCTGTTCCAGCGGAAGATGTCGTCCACGATACGGAAGCCGATGACGTGCACCTGCAGATCCGTGCCCGTGGCCGCGAGGTGCGCGCCGAGCGCGCAGGGCCGCCCGCCGCAGGTCTCGTCCCCGTCGGTGACGAGGACGACGACGCCGGGCCGCGTGCGGTAGTCGAGCGCCTCTGCCGCGCGTTCGACAGAGGCCGCGAGGGGCGTGAGCCCGCCGGGCTCGAGCGCCTCCAACGCGGATATCACCGCGCCGGCGGTGTCCGGGCCGGGCGGGACGCGCAGCGCGATGCCGGAGCAGGACCCTGACCCGCCGGGCCCGTAGGTGAGAAGCCCCACGTCGCGCACCGCGGCGATGCCGGGCAGCGCGCGGCGCACGGCCTCGCGCGCCTCGAGGATGCGCGGCGCCTGCGTCACGTCGTGGGCGACCTCCGCCATGCTCGCCGACCCGTCGAAGACGAGCATGGCATCCGCCGCGCAGCCCGGCGCGGCCGCGGGCGGCGACCCGCCCGCGATGAGGCCGGCCATGGCCCCCGCCGTGGCGGCGAGGGCACGCAGCCGGCCGATGGCGCGGCGGTCAGGCCGCGAGACCCAGCTTGTAGACATGGATCTCGAAGGTCGGGTGCTGCTCGGCACCGACGATCCCCTCGCGGTGGTGGCGGAAGGTCGAGCGCCAGTAGGGCTGGATGACGACCCCCTCGTCGCGCAGGATCGTCTCGAGCCGCGCCATCACCTCGCGCCGGGCGTCGGCGTCGGCGATCGAGAGCGCCTCGGCGAGCGCCGCGTCGAAGTCCGGGTTCGAGAAGGCGGTCTCGTTCCAGGGCTCGCCCGAGCGGTAGGCGAGGCCGAGCACCTGCACGCCGAGCGGGCGCTGCGCCCAGTCGGTCGTGGAGAAGGGATACTGTGCCCAGTCGTTCCAGAAGGTCGAGCCCGGGAGGATCGTCCGCTTCACCTTGATTCCCGCGTCGCGGAGCTGCGCCGCGGCCGCGTCGGAGGTGTTGCGCCGCCAGTCGTCGTCGATCGAGATGAGCTCGTGCTCGAAGTCGGCCATCCCGGCCTCCTCCATGAGCGCGCGTGCCGCCTCGGGGTCGAACTCCGACGGGCCGATGTCGGCGTATTCCGGGTGGATCGGGCAGACGTGGTGGTTCTCGGCCACCGTGCCACGGTCCGAGTAGCCGAGCGAGAGGCAGACCGCGTTGTCCACGGCGAGCGCGAGCGCCCGGCGCACGCGCACGTCCGCATAGGGCGTCATCCCGTCCACCTCGGCCTCCTGGTTCGCGCGGATGACGAGCGTGTTCGCCGTCACGGCCTCGGACTTCACCCAGCCGATGGCGTCGAGGATCTCGATGAATTCGCCGAGGCTTTCGTAGACCATGTCCACCTCGCCCGAGTCCGCGGCGGCCACCACCGCCGACTGATCGGTGCCGAAGTCGATGTACTCGATCCGGTCGAGCGCGGCCTCGCCGATCACGCCCTCGCCCCACCACTCGTGGTCGGGGTTCTTCACGAGCACGGCGCGTATGCCCACCTCGAACTCGTCCGGCAGGTAGGGGCCGGTGCCGACCGGGTTCTCCAGCGGATCGCCCGAGAAGCCCTGCGGCACGATCGCGGCCGGGAAGTCGGAGAAGCCCGCGATCAGCGTGATGTCCGGCTGATCGAGCGTGAGGCGCACGGTCAGGTCGTCGACCACCTCGATCGCGCCCTCGCGCGCCTCGCCGGTCTCGTCGTCGATCAGCGAGGAGACGCGGCTCGCCATCGAGTTGCCCTCGACCTCGCGCTCGGCCCAGCGGCGGATGTTGTAGGCGACGTCCTCGGCGGTGAAGGACCGCCCGTCGTTCCACGTCACGCCGGGGCGGACGTTGAGCGTGTATTCGGTGGCGTCCTCGTTGACCTCCCAGGACTCGAGCAGGATGCCGCGGAAGCTGCCGTCGCGGTTGTACTCGACGAGGTATTCCAGCCAGCCGCGGGAGAAGTTGGACATCTGCGGCCAGTCGTAGCTGCGCGGATCCTTGAGCGCCTTGACCGTGCTCTCGATCCGCAGGGTGCCGCCCTCCTGCTTGGCGGGCTGCGCGGCGGCCGGCGCGTCGAGACCGATCAGGGCATAGGCGGCGGGGGCCGCCACGCCGAGCGCGGTGGCGCGCGTCAGAAACTCCCGGCGGGAAAGGCGCCCTTCAGCGACCTCGCGCGCGTGCATTTCGGCGGCGGGGTGGATAGCGTCGCGAAGGGAATCGGGTCGCGTCATTTGGGAAAGCTCCGGTGTCGTGGAAAAGGGCGCCTCCGGGCGCCGGCGGGCCGCGCTGGCTTTCGTGTCTGCGGACCGGTCACATGCCGGCCGATGGCGGCCTGTCTCATTAGACCCTGCATGGCCGCGCGAAGCAACCGTCGAGCGGCGCGCTTTGCCTTTCGTCACGGCCGATGCGCGTCGGCCCGGCGCAGGCGCCCCGGGCGAGGTCGGGCGATCCGGCCGCCGGCGCGCCCGCCCGAGGCGACGGCAAAGCGCGGGCGCGGCGCCGCCTCGGTCTGCGTCGGGCGCAGGGTCGAAGGCCTCACCGTCGGCCGGGGCAGGTGACCGACACCGGGGTCCCCGGTGTCGCACGCACGGACAGGCGACAGGGCGCGCCCTGCGCCCCGGCACGACCGGCACCTGCATGCCGGTGTCCGAGCGAGCGGGCGCATTGGACCGGGCGTCGCCGTCGGCCGCAGGCGGCGGCCACCTGCCGCGCGGCCCTGCCCGGGTCAACCGAGAGGCGATCCGCGTCACCGCCGGGTCGCCGTCAGGCCGGCTTGAGCCGCTCCAGCACCTCGAGCGGCATCGGCAGCACGATGGTCGAGGCGGGGCTCTGCGCCGCGTCCTGCAACGAGTTCAGGTAGCGCAGCTGCATCGCGTAGGTGTTGTCGCCGATCGTCTGGCTCGCCTCGACGAGCTTCTGCGCCGCCTGCGCCTCGCCCTCGGCGGAGATCACCCGCGCGCGGCGGTCGCGCTCGGCCTCGGCCTGCCGGGCGATGGCGCGCACCATGCTGTCGTCGATGTCGACATGCTTGATCTCGACGTTGGTGACCTTGATGCCCCAGGGGTCGGTCTGGGTGTCGAGGATCTCCTGGATGTCCGCGTTGAGCCGCTCGCGTTCCGAGAGCATCGTGTCGAGTTCGTGCTTGCCCAGGATGGAGCGCAGCGTGGTCTGCGCGAGCTGGCTGGTCGCGGCGCGGAAATCCTCGACCGCGATGACCGCGTTCTCGGGATCCACGATGCGGAAGTAGAGCACCGCGTTCACCTTGGCCGAGACGTTGTCCTTCGAGATGATGTCCTGGCTCGGCACGTCCTCCACGAACACGCGGAGGTCCACGCGCTCCATCTGCTGGATGAAGGGAATGATGATGACCAGGCCGGGTCCGCTGACCTTGGTGAAGCGGCCGAGCGTGAAGACCACGCCGCGCTCGTATTCGCGCAGGATGCGGATCGCCGCCGCGAGGAAGGCGACGACGAGCACCGCGATCAGCAGGTAGACGAAGAGGGTTGTGTCGATCATGGGGTGTCCTTTCTCTCGGCGCCGTCCGCGCGGCGCAGGTGCAGGGTAAGACCGTCCGCGTGCGTCACGCGCGCGCGCTCGCCGGGGGCGAGATCCTCGGGGCCGACCGCGCGCCAGAGTTCACCATGCGCGCGCACGCGACCGGCGCCGTTCTCCCATTTCAGCACCTCGGCGTGGGCGCCCTCCATCTCGCCCGCGCTTTCGCGTGGCGCCTGTCGTCGGGTGCCGACCACCGTGGCGAGCAGCAGCGCCACGACCGCCCCGGTCAGGACCGTGAGCGCGATGATGACGCCCGGCTCGATCTGGAAGGCGGCCGCTTCGGTGTCGATCAGGATGGCCGCGCCGATGCCGAAGGCAGCGATGCCGCCGAGCCCGGCGATGCCGAAACTCGGCGAGAACGCCTCCACCGCGAAGAGCAAGAGCCCGAGCAGGACGAGCGCGAGCCCCGCGTAGTTCACCGGCAGGGTATTGAGCGAGTAGAGCCCGAGCAGGAGAAGGATCGCCCCCGGCACGCCGGGGCCGAGCCCCGGGCTCGCGAGCTCGTAGAGCAGACCGTAGAAGCCGAGCGTCATCATCAGGAGCGCGACATTCGGGTTCGCGAGCACCGACAGGATGCGCGTGACGAAGGATGGCTCGACCGTCTCGATCCGGGGATCGGCGAGGTCGAGGCGGCGCTCGGTCCCGTCGACGCTGACGGTGCGGCCGTCCGCGGCGGCGGCGAGCGCGGCGGTGTCGGGGACGAGATGCTCGATCACGCCCCGTTCCAGCGCCGCCGTCGCGGTCAGGCTGGCCGCCTCGCGCACTGCCTTCTCCGCCCAGTCGGCGTTCCGCCCGCGCAGTTCGGCGAGCGCACGGATCGAGGCGACGGCGTCCTCGACGCTCTTGCGGGACGAAGGGTCGTCGGGCGGCGCGGGGGCGTCTTGCGGCGGCGTGTCG
>NZ_JAWLFS010000067.1:0-12921 GCF_041685465.1 Rhodosalinus sp.
TGATCCCCAGCGGCGTCTCGATCGTCGCCGACCAAGTGGCCTGCTGGAAGGTCACGGCGCGCATTGCCGAAAGGCGCGCATTCGGCGCGGCGCGGATGGTTTCGCGTGGTGTGGGCATGCCGGGTCCGGCTGGTCCGGACCGAACCGGGCATCAGTGGCCCGTCTTGACTTTCGGCGGCGGACTCGCCAGCCGTCGCGGCAGATCGGACCGGCTGTGCAGGACATCGACAACGATCACCGGGTCGGCGTCCTCGACGGAAACGACGAAATGCTGATCGGCGCGTGTGAACCGCAGATCTTCGGGCAGATCCGGATCGATGAGCCGACGGCAATCCTGTGACAGGGCGGTGCCCTCCGCGATCGCGAAACAGGTCGCGACCAGGTCCTCTTCATAGGCGGAGGCCTGTCGCAGTCCGAAGGTCTCGACCGTCCAGCGCGCACTGTCGATGGGTGACGCTTCCGCGCCGCGCGTGAGCCGCCAGGGTTTCGGCATCAGGACCTGTCGCGCGCGGCGTCGAAGGCGCGGCGGATGGCGTCCTGGCCGCTTCCATCGGCCAGTCGGCCGCTCCGAGCCTCTTCAAGCCCGCGCGTCAGGCGCCGGCGCAGGTCTCCAAGCTCGGCCTCTTCGCGTTCGAGCAGGCGCAGTCCCGCCCGCAAGGCCTCGGGCGCGTGCTGATACCGGCCCGACGCGACCAGCCGGTCGATCAGGCCGGGATCGGCGTCGGACAGGGTCAGTCGTCTGCCTGCGGCCTCGGCGGTTTCTGCGGCGATGGCGAGCCCGAGGCCCGTGCCCGTCTCGTCGGCGTGGCCATGTCGGGCGACCAGCGCCGCGCGACGCTCGGGCGGAATGCCCGGACCGTCGTCCGTGACGCTCAGCAGGACCCGTCGCTGCTGCGCGCTTGCGGACAGGGATACGCGGGATCGGGCGTGGCGCGCGGCATTCTCGGCGAGCGCGCCAAGCGCCTCTGACAGGTCGGGCGGGTCCAGCGCAACAAGCGTGCCGGTCGGGATGTCCACTCGCCAGTCGCGGCGCGCGCCATCGGGGGTGCGCCGCAGCACCGCGACCAGCTTCTCCGCGACGTCGCCCGCGTCGGCGCTGGCCACGCCGGCGCGGGTGGCGGTGTGGGTGCGGGCCAGCTCGCGATCCACCGTGCGACGCATGATGCGGGCGGTGACCTCGCCCGCCTCGGGCTGGCTGTCGACGCCGGCCTTCCAATGGCGGGCGGGGTCCAGGTCCGTCACCGACATGGCGACCGCACCGCCGGCCGATCCGCCGCCCAAGCGTGCAGGGTCGGATGCTCCCGCGACTTCAGGGCATCAGGCTCCGTCCGGCCCTGCCGTCCCGAGTGCCCGAAGGTCATGAGGCCAGCGCGTCACGCATAGAGCTCTTCGAGGCCGCGTTCGATGTCCGCGGCGAACTTGGCGGCGGCGACGGGCAGTGTCCGGCCGCGCAACTGGCACAGGTAAAGCGTGCCCTCCGGAATGTCGCGGGTGTCCACGGGGCGCGAAACGATGTCGTCACGGTCCCCGGACATCGGCAGCCCCACGGGGATCTGGAAGGAGACGAGGTGCTCGTGCGCCGGATAATGGCGCAGGAACTCGAAGGTATCGGCCTCGAGCGCGACGGACAGCTCCACGGATGACCTGACGAGCGCCATGTCCAGCAAATGCCGTACCCCGTATTGCTGGGCGGGCAGCCCGACGGGGAACGCGGCGCAGTCGCGCAAGCGGACCGTCGCGCGCTCCGCCAGCGGGTGATCGGCCGCCATGACGGCATGGATCTGCTGACGCACCGCGATCAGCACCTGGATCTCCCGCATGCGGACCGGCTCGAAGACGAGCGCGATATCGGAGGAGAGATCGACGAGCGCCTGCTCGGCCGCCTGACGGTCGCGTACCGCCACGCCGAAGGTCACGGCCGGATGCGCCCGGCGATAGGCCGAGATGCACTCGGGCAGGAAGTAGGGCAGGAGGGCCTGCGAGCAGGCAATGGCCACATGCCCCCGCCGCTCGCCGGCGAGATCCGAGAGCTGGCTCTTGAGCTTCTCGAAGTCCGACATCTGGGCCCGGATGTGGGCGATCAGGAGCTCCCCGGCCGTATTGAGGCGCACCCCGCGAGGCAGCCTTTCGAAAATCGGCACGCCGAGCTCCTCCTCGAGCGCCAGAACGCGCCTGTTGAGCGCCGTGGAGGTGATCGACAGCCGGTCGGCCGCCTTCCGGATCGAGCCGGCCCGCGCGATCACGTCGACGTAGGCCAGCGGCATCAGATGGCGGTTGGTCATGTCGGCCCCGGCCCGGTGGTGCATTTCGTGCATCGGTCTGCTGCAAACTTAGCAGACGACAGCAGCACACAATCTGACACAGGGTGCAACCACGAACGACAGGACCGCGCCGCCCTCCGGCAGGCCGCCCGACAGACCAACAGGGAGACACCCTCATGACCCAGACCCCGCTTTCCCGCCGCGCGGTTCTCAAGGGCGGCGCCGCCCTCGCAGGGGCCGCCGCGCTCGGGCCGTTGCCGCGCCGTGCGGCGGCCTCCGGCAACCTGACCGTGGGTTTCATCTACGTCGGCGCGCGTGACGATTTCGGCTACAATCAGGCCCATGCCGAGGGCGCCGCCGCCGTCAAGGAGCTCGAGGGCGTCACGGTGGTCGAAGAGGAGAACGTCGCCGAGACCACCGACGCGCAGAAATCGATGGAATCGATGATCAATTTCGACGGGGCGACGCTGCTCTTCCCGACGTCCTTCGGCTACTTCGATCCGCATATCCTCGAGGTCGCGCCGAACTATCCCGAGCTGCGCTTCCAGCATTGCGGCGGCCTCTGGGAAGAGGGCGTGCATCCCGAAAACGTCGGCTCCTACTTCGGCTACATCGGCACGGGGCAATACCTGAACGGAATCACCGCCGGTCATGCCACGCAGACGAAGAAGATCGGCTTCGTCGCAGCGAAGCCGATCCCGCAGGTTCTGCTGAACATCAACGCCTATCTGCTCGGCGCCCGCGCTGTGGACCCGGAGATCACCTGCCAGGTGATCTTCACCGGCGAGTGGTCGCTCGCCGTCAAGGAGGCCGAGGCGACCAACGCGCTGGCCGACGCCGGGTGCGACGTCGTCACCTGCCATGTGGACGGCCCGAAAGTGGTGATGGAGACGGCCGCCCAGCGGGGCATGTTCCTCAACGGCTATCACGCCGATCAGACGGCGCTCGCGCCGGAGCAGTATCTGACCGGCGCCGAGTGGAACTGGGCGGAGGTCTACACCGGCATGGTGCGCGCGACCATGGCCGGCGAACCGATCCCGAACTTCGTCCGCGGCGGCCTCGCCGAGGGCTTCGTCAAGATGTCCCCGCTCGGGTCCGCGGTGTCGGACGCCGCGCGCAACCAGTTCGAGGCGACGAAGGCCGAGATCCTCAAGGGCGGTTTCGCCGTCATCAGGGGGCCGCTCAAGGACAACAAGGGCAACGTGATCGCCGCCGAGGGCGAGGCCTTCGCGGAGACCGACGTGGCGCTCGAGCGAATGGACTACCTCGTCGAAGGCGTCGTCGGCTCGACCTCCTGATCCGGGCGAGGGGGACGTCATGGCCATCACCGACCGCGACACGGGGGCGCGCCTGCGCCTGTCGCTCGCGCCGGACGGCTGGCTCGCCGCGCTGGCCCGCCGGTCGGAGGCGGTGGTCATCCCCCTCGGCGCGCTTCTGGCCGGGCTCGCCGTTTTCGGGCTGTTCCTGCTGACGCAGGGCAAGTCGCCGGCGGATTTCTACGGACTGGTCTACAAGGCGGGCTTCGGCACGTGGTTCTCATGGCAGAACACGCTGTCGCGGGCTGCGCCCCTTCTGCTGGCCGCCCTCTGCGTCGCGCTGCCGGCGCGGCTCGGCCTGATCGTGATCGGGGGCGAGGGCGCCATCGTGATCGGCGGCGTGACGGCGGGGGCTGTCGCGGGGATCCTCGCGGGGATGCCCGGCCTCCTCGGCCTCCTGCTGCTGGCGCTGGCGGGCGGCCTCGCCGGGGCGGTCTGGATCGGCGCGGTGGGGGCGCTGCGCCACTGGCGCGGCGTGAACGAGACGATCGCCAGCCTGCTCATGGCTTACATAGCGATCGCCCTCATGAATCATCTGGTGGAAGGGCCGCTGCGTGACCCTGCGTCGCTCAACAAGCCGTCGACGCCGCCTCTCGCCGATCATTTGCGGATCGGGGACATGCCCGGGATGGACGTGCACTGGGGCTTCGCGGCGGGCGTCGTGGCCTGTGTGCTGGCCTGGGTACTCATCGAGCGGACGACATGGGGCTTCGCCGCGCGCATCGCGGGCGGCAACGTCCGGGCCGCGCAGGTCCAGGGGCTGCCGGTGGGCCGGTTGATCGTGGCCTTCACCGCGCTCGGCGGAGCCTTCGCCGGCCTCGCCGGGATGATCGAGGTCTCGGCCGTGCACGGAGCGGCCAACGGCTCGATCGTCGCCGGGTTCGGATACACCGGCATCCTCGTGGCGTTCCTGGCGCGCCACAACCCGCTGGCGATCATACCCGTGGCGATCCTTCTGGCCGGTTTCGAGGCGTCGTCGGGCCTCGTGCAGCGCCGGATGGACCTGCCCGATGCCACGGTGCTCGTGCTGCAGGGGTTCGTCTTCGTCGCGATCCTCGTGTCGGAGACGCTCTACGGGCGGTTCAGGGTCTTCGCACCGGAAAGATGGAGCGCCACCTGATGGACAGCGATCTCGGCCTCTGGGCGATCCCGCTCGCGATTCTCGGCGGCGCCATCCGCGTCTCGACGCCTTTCCTCTTCGTGTCGCTCGGAGAGGTTCTCACGGAGCGCTCGGGGCGGATCAACCTCGGTCTCGAGGGCACGCTCGTGTTCGGCGCGATGTCGGGCTACGCGGTGGCCTTCATGACCGGCTCCGCCTGGGCCGGCGTGCTGGCCGCCGCTGCGGCAGGGTCGGTCTTCGGCCTCGTCCATGGCGTGCTCTGCTCGCTGCCGCGGGTCAACGACATCGCGATCGGCATCGCGCTGATGCTGCTGGGTATGGGGCTCGCGTTCTACTTCGGCAAACCATTCATCCAGCCTGTCGCGCCCGATCTTCCGGCGATCCCGCTCGGCTGGTGGGCGGAGCGCCCGCAAGTCCAGTCGGCCCTGCGGGTGAACGTCCTTTTCCTGGTGGGGCTCGTCGCGGCGGTGGCGCTCTGGTGGATGCTGCGATCCACCCGCGTCGGACTGCTGATCCGCGTCGTGGGCGACTCCACCGACGCCGCGCGCGCCATGGGTCTGCGCCCGGCCGTGATCCGCACGCTCGCCACGGCGGCGGGCGGCGCCTTCGCGGGCGTCGGCGGGGCCTACCTGTCGCTGTTCTACCCGGGCAGCTGGAACGAGGGCATCTCGTCGGGACAGGGGCTCATGGCCGTGGCGCTGGTCATCTTCGCGCGCTGGAACCCGATCGCCTGCTTCTGGGCCGCGATCCTCTTCGGCGGCGCAGGCGCGCTCGGACCGGCCCTTCAGTCGGTGGGTGTCACCGAAGGGTACTACCTCTTCTATGCTGCGCCTTACGTCCTCACGCTCGCCGTGCTGATCGCCACCTCCTCGCCGAACCGGGCGATGACCGGGGCGCCGGCCGAGCTGTCCATCACGAAATAGGGAGACGAAGATGAACGGATTGGGTGGTCTCAACAAGAGCCCGAACGGCGTGGTCGTCGGCGTGGTGCAGCTCGCGTTGCCGGTGGTGGAGACAGAGGCGCATCTCGCCGCGCAGACCGAGAAGATCGTGGAGATGGTGGGCAAGGCGCGGCGCAACATGCCGACGATGGATCTCGTCGTGTTCCCCGAATACGCGCTGCACGGCCTCTCGATGGACACGACCCCCGAGATCATGTGCAGCATGGACGGCCCCGAAGTGGCCGCCTTCAAGCAGGCCTGCATCGACAACGACATCTGGGGCTGCTTCTCGATCATGGAAGCGAACCCGGGCGGCTATCCCTACAACACCGGGATCGTGATCGATCCGGCGGGCGAGGTGCAGCTCTACTACCGCAAGCTGCACCCCTGGGTGCCCGTGGAGCCGTGGGAGCCCGGCGACCTCGGCATCCCGGTGATCGACGGGCCGAAGGGCGCGAAGCTCGCGCTCATCATCTGCCACGACGGGATGTTCCCCGAAATGGCGCGCGAGTGCGCCTACAAGGGCGCCGAGATCATGCTGCGCACGGCGGGCTACACCGCGCCGATCCGCGACAGCTGGCGCTTCACCAACCAGAGCAACGCCTTCTGCAATCTCATGGTGACGGCGAATGTCTGCATGGCCGGTTCGGACGGGACCTTCGACTCGATGGGCGAGGGCATGATCGTCGATTTCGACGGCACGGTTCTGGCCCACGGCACGTCGGGCCGCGCCGACGAGATCATCACGGCGGAGGTGCGCCCGGATCTGGTCCGCGAGGCCCGCGCCAACTGGGGCGTGGAGAACAACATCTACCAGCTCGGCCACCGCGGCTTCGTCGCGGTCGAGGGCGGCGCGCAGGACTGCCCCTACACCTACATGCACGATCTCGCCGCCGGCCGCTATCGCCTGCCCTGGGAGAACGAGGTGCAGGTGACCGACGGCACCTCCTGCGGCTTCCCGGAGCCGACGCGGCGCTACGGAGAGACGGCGTCGGAGGCGGCGGAATGAAGGACGCGGTGCAGCACACTGTCGCGGCCGACCCCTACGCCTGGCCTTGGAACGGCGATCTGCGCCCCGAGAACACGGGGCTGATCGTCATCGACATGCAGACCGATTTTTGCGGCAAGGGCGGCTACGTCGACGCGATGGGCTACGACCTGTCGCTCACCCGCGCGCCGATCGAACCGATCAGGGCGGTGCTCGCCGCGATGCGCGCGAAGGGCTACCACATCTTGCACACCCGCGAGGGGCACCGGCCGGACCTCGCGGACCTTCCCGCCAACAAGCGGTGGCGCTCGCAGCGGATCGGGGCGGGGATCGGCGATCCGGGCCCCTGCGGCAGGATCCTCGTGCGCGGCGAGCCGGGGTGGGAGATCATCCCCGACCTCGCCCCGCTGCCCGGCGAGACCGTCATCGACAAGCCCGGCAAGGGCAGCTTCTGCGCGACCGATCTCGAGCTGATCCTCCGGACGCGCGGCATCGACAACCTCGTGCTCTGCGGGATCACGACGGATGTCTGCGTCTCCACCACCATGCGCGAGGCGAACGACCGGGGCTTCGAATGCCTCGTGCTGGCCGATTGCTGCGGCGCGACCGACAGGGGCAATCACGAGGCTGCGCTGAAGATGGTGACGATGCAGGGCGGCGTGTTCGGCGCGGTGGCCGAGAGCGGCGCCCTGATCGCAGCGCTTCCATGAGTGCGCCCACCCATACGCCCCAGGGCGCGCTGGGCGTCGAGACGCTGGGCATGACCATGCGGTTCGGCGCCTTCACGGCGCTCGACGACGTGTCGATCCGCGTCGCGCCCGGGACGTTCCACGCGCTTCTCGGCGAGAACGGGGCAGGCAAGTCGACGCTCGTGAAGTGCATGATGGGCTTCTACCACGCCACGTCCGGTCAGATGCTGGTGGATGGGCGCGAGGCGCGCATCGCCGATCCGCGGGACGCGCATGCACTCGGCCTCGGGATGGTCTACCAGCATTTCACGCTGGTTCCCTCGCTGACGGCGGCCGAGAACCTCGTCATCGCGCGCGAGGACGCGCCCCGCGTGATCGACTGGCGCCCGGAACTGGCCGCGCTCGAGCGGTTCATGGCCGCCATGCCCTTCGCCGTGCCGCTCGATCAGCCGGTGCGGGCGCTCTCGGCGGGCGAAAAGCAGAAGCTGGAGATCCTGAAACAGCTCTATCTCGGCCGGCGGTTTCTGATCCTCGACGAGCCGACCTCGGTGCTCACGCCCGACGAGGCCGACGAGGTGCTGGGCCACGTGAAGGCGCTCTGCGCGGCGGGCGCCATCACCGTGCTCATGATCACCCACAAGTTCCGCGAGGTGACGGCCTATGCCGACGACGTCTCGGTGCTGCGCCGCGGTCGTCTGGTGGGCGGGGGCCGGGTGGCCGACCTGACCCATGAGGACATGGCGTGCATGATGATGGGCGACGCCGAGCTGGCCCGGCCCGCCCCGCGCGCCGGCGCGCCGGGGGCGCCGGTGCTCGAGGTGGACGGCGTGCGTGCGCGCGACCGCTCCGGCCTGAAGGACATCGCAATCGACGCGCTCACCGTCCGGGCGGGCGAGATCGTCGGCGTCGCCGGCATTTCCGGCAACGGCCAGATGGAGCTGATGGAGGTGCTGACCGGCCAGCGCCCCGCGCTTTCGGGCGAGATCCGCGTCAAGGGCGCCCCCTACGGCGCCACGCGCGAAGAGGCGCGCAGCCGGGCCGTGCGCTACCTGCCTGAGGAACCGCTGCGCACCGCCTGCGCGCCGCGCATGTCGGTGACGGAGAACATCGCCTTCCGCAGCTTCGACCTGAACGGATCCGGCACGCGCTTCTGGCTGTCCGGGCGCGAGATGCGCCGTCGCGCGGCCGAGCTGGTGGCCGAATTCAAGGTCAAGGCCGCCTCGCTCGACGCGCCCATGGCGGCGCTTTCTGGCGGCAACGTCCAGCGCGCGGTGCTGGCCCGCGAGCTGACGGGCGACGTCGACCTGCTGGTGATCTCGAACCCCTGCTTCGGGCTCGATTTCACCGCCGTCGCGGAGATCCGCGCGCGGATCATGGCCGCGCGCAACGCCGGCGCCGCGGTGCTGCTGATGTCGGAAGACCTCGACGAGATCATGGAGCTCGCAGACCGGGTTCTGGTCATGTCCGAGGGCCGCATCGCCTGTGACAGGCCGGCGGCCGAGGCCGACCGCGCCGAGATCGGGCGCCACATGGGAGGTCACGCATGAGGGAGATCGCGGGCGCGCGGCCCTTCCCGTTCCGCTTCGATCCGGCCGCCACGGCGCTGATCGTCATCGACATGCAGCGCGATTTCATCGAGGAGGGTGGCTTCGGCGCCGCGCTCGGCAACGACGTGCGCCCGCTCCGGGCCATCGTTCCGGACGTCGCGCGCCTGCTCTCGGTCGCCCGCGCGGCCGGTCTGCCGGTCATCCACACCCGGGAATGCCACCGCCCCGACCTGTCGGACTGCCCGCCGGCCAAGCGCGACCGCGGCGCGCCCGCGCTCCGGATCGGAGACGCGGGCCCGATGGGACGGGTGCTCATCGCCGGAGAACCCGGTGCCGAAATCCTGCCGGAGCTCGCCCCGCGCCCGGGCGAGATCGTGATCGACAAGCCGGGCAAGGGGGCCTTCCACGCCACGGACCTGTCCGCGCATCTCGCCCGGCTCGGCACGCGCAGCCTGATCCTTGCCGGTGTCACCACCGAGGTCTGCGTGCAGACCACCATGCGCGAGGCGAACGACCGCGGGTTCGAGTGTCTCCTCGCCGAGGACGCGACCGAAAGCTACTTCCCCGCCTTCAAGGCAACGACGCTCGACATGGTCCGCGCGCAGGGTGCGATCGTCGGCTGGACGGCGACCGTGTCCGAGATCGCGCAGGCCTGCACGGCGCCGGAGGCGGCGCATGGATAGCGCTGTTGCCTGCCCCAGCCATTTTTCGGGGCTTCTCGATGGCGGCTGGCAGGGGATGGACTTCCGGCCGTTCCGCCCCGGCATCGACATCTGCCGCCTGCGCGAGGCCGACCCGGGCGTCGCGCTCCTGCGCTACGCGCCCGGCGCGGCCGTGCCGCGGCACGAACACACGGGGCTCGAGACGATCCTCGTGCTCGACGGCGTGCAGAGCGACGAGCGGGGCGATTACACTGCCGGAACGCTGATCCTGAACCCGGAGGGCAGCACGCATTCCGTCTGGTCCGAGAGTGGATGCGTGGTGCTCATTCAATGGGAGCGCCCGGTGCGGTTTCTGGACGAGGAGACGACTACGTGAGCACACTCGAGGACCTGCCTTTCGACATCGCGTCGCTGCACGCGGCCTACGCGGAGGGCGTCTCGCCCAATGCGGTGATCGACGCATCTCTCGCGCGGCTGGCCGCCGCGGAGGATCCGGGCATCTTCCTGCACCTGCGCGATCCGGGCGATCTGGCCGCCGAGGCGGCCGCGCTGCCGCCCTTCGATCCGGCGACCTTCCCGCTCTGGGGGCTGCCCTTCGCGGTCAAGGACAATATCGACGTGGCCGGCTGTCCGACGACCGCCGCCTGTCCGGCCTTCGCCTACGACGCGGCCGCGGACGCCACCGTGATCGCGCGGCTCCGGGCGGCGGGGGCAATCCCTCTCGGCAAGACCAACCTCGACCAGTTCGCCACCGGCCTCGTCGGCGTGCGCACACCCCATCCCGCGCCGCGGAACGCCGTGGACCCGGCGCTGGTGCCCGGCGGGTCGTCCTCGGGCTCGGCGGTCTCGGTCGCGCGCGGGATCGTCTCCTTCGCGCTCGGGACCGATACCGCCGGCTCGGGCCGGGTGCCCGCGGCGCTGAACGATATCGTCGGCCTCAAGCCCAGCCTCGGCGCGATCTCCGCCTCCGGGGTCGTGCCGGCCTGCCGCACGCTCGACACGGTGTCGATCTTCGCAGCCACGGTCGAGGACGCATGGACGGCATACCGCGCCGCGGCCGCCTTCGACGCCGAGGATCCCTACAGCCGTGCATTTCCCGTGCGGCCTCTGGCTCCGGCACCGCCGTCGCTCCGCGTCGGCGTGCCCGACGCCGCGACCCTGGAGTTTTTCGGCGACACCGCCCGGGCGCGGGCGTTCGAGGCGGATACCGAGCGGCTCGCCGGCCTGGGCGCCGAGATCGTGGAACTGGACTTCACCCCGTTCTTCGAAGTCGCGGGGATGCTTTACGAGGGCGCTTGGGTGGCCGAGCGCATGACGGTGATCGAGGACCTTCTACGCCGCGACGCGGAGGCGGTGCACCCGGTCACGCGGCGGATCGTGGGCGCGGCCGACCGTCTTTCGGCCGCGGACGCCTTCCGGGGGATATATCGTCTCGAGGCGCTCAAGCGTCAGGCCGCGCCGTCGCTCGACACGGTCGATCTGCTGGCGGTGCCGACGATCCCGACCGCGTATTCGCTCGCCGATCTCGAGGCGGATCCCGTGGGGCCGAACACGCGCCTCGGGACCTATACCAACTTCGTCAACCTGATGGATCTCTGCGGCATCGCCGTGCCCACGGGATTGCAGGACGACGGACGCCCCGGAAGCCTGACCCTTCTCGCGCCGGCCGGTCAGGACGGGCTGGCCGCGGCCGTGGCGCGGCAGGTCGAGCGGCGTGCCGCAGAGACCACCGCCACGCAGGTCGCTGCGCGCCGCACCGAGGCCCGGCCCGCCCCGATGCCCGACGAGATCGCGCTCGCGGTCGTCGGCGCGCATCTCTCCGGCATGCCGCTGAACCATGAGCTCACGTCGCGCGGCGCGCGTTTCCTGAGCGTCGAACGCACCGCCCCCTGCTACCGGCTCTTCGCCTTGCCCGGCGGTCCACCCACGCGACCGGGGCTGCTGCGCGGCGAAAAGGGTGGGGCCGTCGACCTGGAAATCTGGGCGCTCCCGGCGCGCGCATTCGGAGACTTGATGGCGAGCGTGCCCGCGCCGCTCTGCATCGGGACGGTGGAGCTCGAACATGGGGAGCACGTACAGGGTTTCCTCGTCGAAGCCTCCGCAACGGTCGATGCCGAGGACATCACGCACTTCGGAGGCTGGCGCGCTTATGCCAGCGCCGTCGCATAACCCCACGGGACGAGGCGTGACCGATCCATGACCGGCGCAGCACGGGGCGGCCGTAACTCGCCCTGCGCTCGAAACGATCCGGCCCGCGGGCATCAGACCGTGATACGGTTTTCGGAGATGACCATGGGTGCAGGCGTGTGGCCGGTGCCAGTGGCTTACTTGCTGGAGGGTAGGTGATCCACTCTGGCCTGCGGCTGTCGTCCACCTTCCCCGCGACCTGATGGTCCTGATCCATCACGGGAAGGGGCTGCCCTACAAGCCCGAGATGCTGGGCAACTGGTTCAAGGATCAGTGCAAGGCGGCGGGCCTTCCGCATTGCAGCCTTCACGGCATCCGCAAGGGGCAGGCGACACGCATCGTCAATAAGGGCGGTTCGCCCGACGAAGTCATGGCGTATCTCGCCCACAAGACCAATGCGGAGGGCATCACCTACACGAAGAAAGCAGATCGCGGGCGTCTGGCTGATAGCGGTCTGTCCCGTCTGACGGACGCTCCGGTTGTCCAACCTATCGGCAAGGTCGGACCTTCAACCCCGAAAAACGGAGGCAATTCAACATGATACAGGATAAGGTGGCAGCCCGTAGGGGAATCGAACCCCTCTTTCCAGGTTGAAAACCTGGCGTCCTAACCGATAGACGAACGGGCCGTACCGTGAGGCGCCTGATAGGAAAACCGGCGCGCTTCTGCAAGAGGAAATTTCGCGCGCCGGGGCGGATGCTCCGCCGGGGCATCAGCTGGTCTCGGCGTGGTCCTCGAGGTGGATGTCGACGCGGCTGCGGCCCTGACAATGCCTGAGGTCGAGCCGGCCGGCGACGTGGACGCGCGCGCTGCCGTGCGCCTCTGGGCGGAAGCCGAGAGGACCGTCGCCGGCACCGGAGGCAATCGCCCCGATCCGTCCGCCCTCCCCGTCGTCGAGGTCGAGCCTGCGGTGAGACCTGCCCACCCGCCGGGCATGGCGGACGTCGAGCGAGCCGAACGCGACGCGGGCGCGGGGCAGGGCGCCATAGCGGCCTGCCGCCTTCAGCGCCTAGACGGGCTCGGGCCGCGCACCGCCCGGCGCCTGCGCCTATGCGAGGGCAGCGTTTCGCATCCGGGCTTCGATCGCGCGGTGCTCTCGGTTGCGCGCGTCGAGCCGCTCGGCGATGGCGCGGGCCTCCTCCGGGTCTGGCGTCGCGAGGAGGCGCGCGCGTATCGAGATCCTGTACACGGGCCACCCGGCGCAGGGCGG
>NZ_JAWLFS010000068.1:0-12912 GCF_041685465.1 Rhodosalinus sp.
AGCGAGAGGATGAAGAGGACGCTCGCGGCGATGGCCGCGGCGGTGACGAACTGTTCTCCGACCATTGTCCTGCCTGTCCCCCGCTCAGGATTTCTGGAACATGGCGAGCATCCGGCGCGTGACCAGGAAGCCCCCCACGATATTGATTGTGGCGATCAGGACCGAGATCGCGGCCAGCGTCACCACCAGCCAGTTGCCCGATCCGATCTGCAGCACCGCGCCCAGCACGATGATGCCCGAGATCGCGTTCGTGACCGCCATGAGCGGCGTGTGCAGCGCGTGGTTGACGTTCCAGATCACCTGGAAGCCGACGAAGCACGCGAGCACGAAGACGATGAAGTGCTGCATGAAGGAGGCCGGCGCCACGAGGCCGAGCAGGCCCATCAGCACGATGCCCCCGCCCAGCAGCATCACCTGGCTGCGGGTCTGCGCCTTGAAGGCGGCGACCTCCTGCGCGCGCTTCTCCTCGGGCGTCAGCTCCTTCGGCTTCTCCTTGGGCTTCTGCGCCGCGATCGCCTGCACCTTGGGCGGCGGCGGCGGGAAGGTCACCTCGCCGCCATGCGCCACGGTGGCGCCGCGGATCACGTCGTCCTCCATGTCGTGGACGATCTGACCGTCCTTCTCGGGCGTCAGGTCGGTCAGCAGGTGGCGGACGTTGGTCGCGTAGAGCGTCGAGCTCTGCGTCGCCATGCGGCTCGGGAAATCCGTGTAGCCGACGATGGTGACGCCGTTGTCGGTGACGATCTTGTCGTCGGCGACCGTCATCTTGCAGTTGCCGCCCCGCTCGGCGGCGAGGTCCACGATCACCGAGCCGGGCTTCATGGCCTTGACCATGTCCTCGGTCCAGAGCTCCGGCGCCTCCCGGTTGGGAATGAGCGCGGTGGTGATGACGATGTCGATCTCCGGCGCGAGCTCGCGGAACTTGGCGAGCTGCGCCTCGCGGAACTCGGGGCTGGAGGGCTTGGCGTAGCCGCCCGACCCGGAGCCGTCCTCGAGCTCTTCCTCGAAATCCAGATAGACGAACTCGGCGCCCATCGACTCGACCTGCTCGGCCACCTCGGGGCGCACGTCGAAGGCGTATGTGATCGCGCCGAGCGAGGTGGAGGTGCCGATCGCGGCGAGGCCCGCGACGCCTGCGCCGACGACGAGCACCTTCGCCGGCGGCACCTTGCCCGCGGCGGTGACCTGGCCCGTGAAGAAGCGGCCGAAGTTGTTGCCGGCCTCGATCACCGCGCGGTAGCCCGCGATGTTGGCCATGGACGAGAGCGCGTCCATCTTCTGCGCGCGCGAGATGCGGGGCACCATGTCCATCGCGATGACGGAGCTGCCCTTCTCGGCCAGCGCCTTCATGTCGTCCTCGTTCTGGGCGGGCCAGAAGAAGGAGATCAGGAGCTGCCCCTCGCGGGTGCGCGTCACTTCGGCATCGGTCGGCGGACGCACCTTGGCGACCACCTCGGCCGCGCTCCAGAGCGCCTCGGCGTCGGGCACCACCGTCACGCCCGCCTCTTCGTAGGCTGCGTCGGTGAAGCCGGCCTTCGCGCCGGCGCCCGCCTCGACCAGGCATTCGTGTCCGAGCTTCGCGAGGTCGCGCGCGCTCTGCGGCGTCATCGCGACGCGCGCCTCGCCCTCCATCACTTCTTTCGGCGTTCCGATCTTCACCGGTGTCGTCCCCCCGCGTTGTCGGGCCCCGGGTGCCGGGGCTGGCGTTTCAACGTGCGATCCCTAGCGTCAGGGCCGCGGCTTCACAAGGCGCGAGGTCGCCCGCGGTCGCGGGCGAGTCGCATTTTTGCTATATCCATCGCCGCACCTTCTGCGCGTAGCGCGCGAAATCGGCGCGGAAGCTGCGGCGCAGGCGGTTCTCTTCCGGGATCACGAAGCGCCGCTCGAGCACCCAGAGCAGGAGCGGCACCAGCACGAGCGCGAGCACCGCGTCCCAGTAGAGGATCATCCCGGCCAGGATCATCAGATCGGCGAGGTAGATCGGGTTCCGCGTGCGGCTGTAGATGCCGCCCGTCACCAGCGCCGAGGCGTCCTGATGCGGCACTATCGTGGTGCGCGCGCGCCGGAACTCTGCGGCCGCGAGCGCGATCAGGACGAGGCCGCCGCCCACCAGGAGCCCGCCCGCGAGATCGGCCCAAGCGCCGCCGAAGCTCAGCCCGAGGGGCAGATGCCGCGCCTGCGCCCAGGCCAGCGCGAGCGCCCCGGCGAGCCACACCGGCGGCAGGTCCAGCCACTTCAGCATGCCGCGCGAGGCGAAATTTCGTCCGAAAACTCGCCGCCCCGCGCATCGGCGCAGAGCGATCCTTCGTACGAAAAATCTCGCAGTTTCCGGGTGTCTGCCGTCATCGTTCCCCTGTCTCCGGCCTGCGGCGCGATTCGGGAAGGGGCCGTTTCGTCGCGCCCCGCTTGCGGCCCTCGCCCCGGCCGGTAGTGTTCGCGGAAAGGGAGGATGCCATGGATCTGCAGGGAAAGCACGCGCTCGTGACCGGGGGCGGCACGGGGATCGGGCTTGCCATCGCCCGCGGGCTCGCCGAGGCGGGCGCCGAGGTCACCATCACCGGCCGCCGCGCCGCGGTGCTGGAGGCGGCGGCCGGGCCGAGGATGCACCCCGTGACGATGGACGTCACCGACGAGACCCAGGTCGTCGAGGGCGTGGCCGCCGCGGTCGAGGCCTGCGGGCCGGTGCAGATCTGCGTGGCGAACGCCGGCATCGCCGAGGGCCGTGCGCTCCACAAGACGGAGATGGACTTCTGGCGTCGCATGATGGCCACCAACCTCGACGGCGCCTTCCTCACGATCCGCGAGGCACTGCGCAGCATGGCACAGGCCGAGTGGGGCCGCGTGCTCGCGGTCTCCTCGGTCGCCGGGCTGCGCGGGCTCAAGGGCGCGCCGGCCTATACCGCCTCGAAGCACGGGATGATCGGGCTGATCCGTGCGCTTTCGGAGGATTTCGTCGGCAAGCCCGTGACCTTCAACGCGATCTGTCCAGCCTACGTCGATACGGAAATCGTCGCGCGCAACACCCGCTCCATCGCCGAGCGCGCCGGCGTGGACGAGAATCGCGCGCTCGAGATGATGGTGAGCATGAACCGCCACGGCCGCCTCGTCGCGCCGGAGGAGGTCGCCGCCGCGGCGCTCTGGCTCTGCGGGCCGGGGTCGGAGAGCGTCAACGGCCAGTGCATCGAGATTGCGGGCGGGCAGATCTGAGCGCGGCACGTGCCGCCGACGGCGACCGCGTCGCTCTCTCTCGCGCGGCTGCGGGGTGCAGCCCTGCGCGCGCGACCCTCTTGCGGGGCCGCCGATCTGGACGCCCGCCGTGCAAGGGCATAGCCTTGCGCTTCAACCCGAGGAGACGCCACCGCATGACCGATTTCGCCGCAACCAGGGCCCGGTTCCGCCTGCCGGAGGGGATGATCTACCTCGACGGCAACTCGCTCGGACCGCTGCCCGTAGACGCGCCCGCGCGGCTTGAGACGGTGATGCGCGACGAATGGGGCGAGATGCTGATCACCGGCTGGAACCGCGCCGGCTGGATGGACCGGCCACGGTCCGTCGGCGACCGCATCGGGCGGCTGATCGGCGCCGAGCGGGGCCACGTCGTCATGGGCGACACGCTCTCGATCAAGGTCTACCAGGCGCTCGCCGCTGCGCTCGAGTTGCGCCCGGACCGGCGGGTGATCCTGTCGGACAGCGGCAATTTCCCCTCCGATCTCTACATGGCCGAGGGGCTGGCGGAGATGCTCGGCGATGGCCACGAGCTCCGCGTGGTCGAGCCCGGCACCGTCGCGGACCATCTGACCGAGGAGGTGGCCGTCACGCTGATCACCGAGGTGGATTACCGCACCGGCCGGCTGCACGACATGGCCGATCTGACGCGGAAGGCGCATGCGGTGGGCGCGCTCACCGTCTGGGATCTCGCGCACACCGCCGGCGCCACGGAGGTGGACGTCGCCGGCTGCGGCGCGGATTTCGCGGTGGGCTGCACCTACAAGTACCTGAACGGCGGGCCGGGTGCCCCGGCCTTCATCTATGTCGCGCCGCGCCACGCCGACCGCGCGCGCCCCGCGCTCGCCGGATGGCTCGGCCACGCCGCGCCCTTCGCCTTCGAAGAGAGCTATCGCCCCGCGCCGGGAATCGAGCGGATGCGGGTCGGCACGCCGCCCGTCCTCGCGCTCGCCGCGCTGGAGGCCGCGCTCGACGTCTGGGACATGACCGACATGGCCGCGGTGAGGAAGCGCTCGCTCGAGCTCACGGGGCTCTTCATCGAGGAGGTGGAGGCACGCTGCCCCGAACTGGTGCTCGCCACGCCGCGCGCGCCGGCCGAGCGCGGCAGCCAGGTCTCCTTCCGCTTTCACGAGGGCTACGCGGCGATGCAGGCGCTCATCGCGCGGGGCGTGATCGGCGACTTCCGTGCGCCCGACATCATGCGCTTCGGGATCACGCCGCTCTTCATCGACGAGGACGATATCCGTCGCGCTGCCGGGATCATGGGCGAGGTGATCGAGGATCGCCTCTGGGACGACCCCGCTTACCGGGAACGGGGCCGCGTCACCTGAGACGCGGCCCCGCGGGCGGATCAGTCCGCCCGCCGGTCGAGCGCGAGCGGCCCGGCGCCGAAGGCCACGAGCATGCCCATGCCGCCGGCGATGGCGAGGTTCTTCAGGAAGTGGTTGACGTCGTTCTGCGCCGCCATGCCCTCCGCGGCGAGGCCCGGCAGCAGGTGGAACATCAGCCCCGAGAGGAGCGAGAAGCCGCCCAGCAGCACCGCCCAGAGCCGCACGCGCCAGCCGAGAAGCAGCGCCAGCCCGCCGCCGATCTCCAGAAGGATGACCAGCGGCAGGAGCGCGCCCGGCACGCCCATGGCCTCCATGTAGCCCTGCACCCCGGCGTAGCCGCCGATCTTCTGCACCCCCGCGATCAGGAAGATCGCGGAGAGGAAAACGCGCCCCAGCGGCGCGGCGTAGTGTGTCGTGTCCGTCATGTCGTCGCTCCTGTCGTCCGTGGCGGACCAGCCCGCCCTCCGCGACAGAAGATGGGCGGCGCGCCTGCGCGCGCCATCCCGCTCCGCGCAAGTCTCATGTGCGCATGCGCGCAAAAACTCAGCCCGAATCCTCTGGCCAGGCGTCGAAGAGCGCGGCGAGCGCCTCCCAGTCGGTGTATTCCCTGTCCTGCCCGGGATCGACCTCCTCGCCCTTCTGCGCCGCGATGTGGCGCATCGCCCAGCGGCGGAAGAAGTCGTACTGCGTGAAGCGGAAGGCGCCGGCCACCTGCACGATGCGCCCGGGGCGCCAGCCGGCGGCGGCGCAGAAGTCCTCCGCGATGCGCTCGATCTCGGCGTGCTCCTCCGGGTCGGTCCCGGCGGCGGCGAGCGAGACCTGAAGGAACAGCGTCGGCCGCGCGGTCAGCGCCGCGGCATGCTCGGCGGCGAAAGCGGCGAGGTCGGCCTGCACCCGCCCCATGTGCAGCGAGCCCGCCAGCACCGCCGCGTCCACGCCGGCCCAGTCGATCTCCTCTGCATCGGAGACCGGCAGCAGCTCCGCGCCGTGCCCGCGGTCCGCCAGCCGGCCCGCGACGAAGCGCGCGATACGCCGGGTCTGCCCCTCGGTGGTGGCGTAGACGACGAGGATCTTCACCGCCCCGCCCCCGGCCGGGTCAGGCGCGCGCCGCCACCGGCGCCCCGGCGCGCTCGGCCGCGAAGGCGCGCACCGCCTTGCCGAAGGCCTCGAAGAGCGGGCGCGAGACGGGATCGTTCGCCGCGTCGTACTCCGGGTGCCACTGCACGGCCAGGGTGAAGCCGGGCGCGCCGGCGACGTAAGCCGCCTCCGGCGTGCCGTCCCCGGCCCAGCCGTCGATGACGAAGCGCTGCCCGGGCCGCTTCACGCCCTGCCCGTGGAGGGTGTTCGTCATCACCTCGCGCGCGCCCATCAGCCGGTGGAACACGCCGCCCTCGGTGAAGGTGACCTTGTGGCGCAGCGCGAACTTCTCCTCCAGCGTGCCGTCGGGCGGCATGCGGTGGTTCATCCGTCCCGGCAACTCGCGGATCTCGGGATGGAGCGCGCCGCCCATCGCCACGTTGACCTCCTGGAAGCCGCGGCAGACCCCGAGGAAGGGCTGCCCGCGCGTCACGCAGGCCCGCACCAGCGGCAGCGCGATCGCGTCGCGCGCCCGGTCGAAGGCGCCGTGCTTCTCGGTCTCGGCCTCGCCGTATTCCTCCGGGTGCACGTTGGGGCGCCCGCCGGTGAGAAGAAACCCGTCGCAGGCCTCGAGCAGCTCCTCGACGGAGACGATCGAGGGGTCGGTCGGAATCACGAGCGGCAGGCAGCCCGCGACCTCGCTCACCGCCTGCGAGTTCATGGTCCCGCCCGCATGGGTCGGATACTGGTCGTTGACCAGGTGCTGGTTCCCGATGATGCCCACGACCGGCCGCGCCATGTTCGCCCTCGCTTGCTGCCCGCGACAAGATAGGACGTTCGCCCCGTCACGCAAAGCCCCCCGGCCCCTGCCCATCATCTTGGCGCAAATACTCTCGGGGGGTGAATTGGCCGCCAGGCCAAGAGGGGGGCAGACAGCCCCCCTCGACCGCGCCGGCGGCTCAGCCGCCGGTATGGCTCATGTGGCGCGAGACCTGCCCGTCCGCCCGCTGGCGCGAATAGTCGAAGTCGTGCCCCTTCGGCTTGCGGTCGATCGCCGCGCGGATGGCGGCCTCGAGCGGGGCGTCGGTCTCCGGATGGTTGCGCAGCGGCGCGCGCAGGTCGGCCTTGTCCTCCTGTCCGAGGCACATGAAGAGCTCGCCCGTGCAGGTGACGCGCACCCGGTTGCAGCTTTCGCAGAAATTGTGCGTGAGCGGCGTGATGAAGCCGATGCGCTGGCCCGTCTCCTCGAGGCGGACGTAGCGTGCCGGCCCGCCCGTGCGCTCGTCGGTGTCGGTGAGCGTGTAGCGCTCGGCGAGTTGCGCGCGCAGGTCCGAGAGCGCCCAGTACTGGCCGACGCGGTCCTCGTTGCCGAGATCGCCCATCGGCATCACCTCGATCCAGGTGAGGTCCATGTCGTGCGCCGCGCACCATTCCGTCAGCTCGAAGAGCTCCTCCTCGTTGAAGCCCTTGAGCGCCACGGCGTTGATCTTGACCCTGAGCCCCGCCTCGCGCGCGGCGCGGATCCCGTCGAGCACCTGCGGCAGGCGCCCCCAGCGGGTGACGCGGGCGAACTTCTCCTCGTCGAGCGTGTCGAGCGAGACGTTCACGCGGCGCACGCCGGCGGCGTGAAGCTGATCGGCGAAGCGGGCGAGCTGCGAGCCGTTGGTCGTCAGCGTCAGCTCCTTCAGCGCACCGGACTCGAGATGCCGGCCCATCCCCTCGAAGAAGGTCATGATGCCCTTGCGCACCAGCGGCTCGCCGCCGGTGATGCGGAGTTTCTCCACGCCCAGATGTACGAAACTCGTGCAGAGCCGGTCGAGCTCCTCCAGCGTCAGGAGCTCGGTCTTGGGCAGGAAGGTCATGTTCTCCGCCATGCAGTAGACGCAGCGGAAATCGCAGCGGTCGGTGACGGAGACCCGCAGGTAGCGGATGGCGCGCTGGAAGGGATCGATGAGCGGTGCGGTCATGCGTCGCAACCTAGGCTCCGGCCGGACTCGCGGCAAGAGCCGAGGTGCGCCGGAGGGGCAGGGCGCAGGCGCGCGGGACAGATCCGCAGGAACCGCGGCGGCGGCCCGCGCACTGATCCTGCGGGGCGGCCGTGTGGCCCTGCACGCCGACAATGACGCCACGGCGCCCGTCAGGCGGAACCGGCACTGGGGCGCCCCCGCCACGATGATGCATGCAAGGAGGTCACGATGCTCGCGCTCACCAGTCCGGATTTCGGCTCCGGCGAAACCATTCCCGCCCGCTTCACCTGCGACGGGGAGAACCTGTCGCCCGGCGTTCGCTGGACGGGGCTGCCCGAGGGCACGCGCGCGCTCCTGCTCGTCTGCGACGACCCGGACGCGCCGGGCGGGACCTTCCGCCACTGGGCGGCCTGGGGCATGGACCCGGCGGCAGGCGGCCTCGATGCGGGGTACGGGCCGGCCACGCTGGAGCCGGGGTTCCGTCAGGCGATCAACGATTTCGGCAAGCCCGGCTATTCCGGCCCCTGCCCGCCGGAGGGCGATGCGCCGCACGCCTACCACTTCCGTCTGAGCGCGCTGTCGGAACCGATCGCGGGGGCGGCGCCGGACGCCAGCTGCGAGGAGGTCGCGGCCCTCGCCCGGCCGCATGTCATCGCGTTCGCGGAGCTCGTCGGCGTCTACGGCCGCTGAGCCGCCGCGGCCGGGTCGGCGCGCGGCTCACTCCACCGTCACGGACTTGGCGAGGTTGCGTGGCTGGTCGACATCCGTCCCCTTCGCCACCGCCGCGTGATAGGCCAGAAGCTGCGCCGGGATCGCGTAGAGGATCGGGCTCAGCATCGCGTCCGCCGTGGGCAGCACGACGCGGCGCCAGACCGCGTCCCCCGCGGCCTCCGCGCCGGCGGCGTCGGTGATCAGCAGCACCTCGCCGCCGCGCGCCATCACCTCCTGCATGTTGGAGACGGTCTTGTCGAAGAGCGCGTCGCGCGGGGCCATGACCACCACCGGCACGGTCGTGTCCACGAGCGCGATGGGGCCGTGCTTCAGTTCGCCCGATGCGTAAGCTTCGGCGTGGATATAGCTGATTTCCTTCAGTTTCAGCGCGCCTTCGAGCGCCAGGGGGAACATCAGCCCGCGCCCGAGGAAGAGCACGTCGCGCGCCTCGGCGATCTCGGCGGCGGCGCGCTTCAGCGGGCCGTCGGTCTCGAGCGCGGCGGTGACGAGCGCCGGCAGCCCGCGCAGCGCGACGAGCCGCTCGGCGAGCGCCGGTGCCGCGAGGGTGCCACGCGCCTCCGCCGCGCGCAGCGCCATCAGCAGGAGCACCGAGAGCTGCGCGGTGAAGGCCTTGGTCGAGGCGACGCCGATCTCCGGCCCGGCGTGGATCTGCAGGTCGAGGTCCGCCTCCCGCGCGATGGAGCTTTCGGCGACGTTGGTGACCGAGACGATCTGCGTGGCGCGGCCCTTGACGTAGCGCAGCGCGGCGAGGGTGTCGGCCGTCTCGCCCGACTGGCTGACGAAGACGGCGAGCGTGCCCGGCGTGATGGGGGGCTCGCGGTAGCGGAATTCGGAGGCGATATCGACCTCCGCCGGAAGGCCGGCGATCTGCTCCAGCCAGTATTTCGCCGTCAGGCAGGCATAGTAGGCCGTGCCGCAGGCCACCAGCAGCACGCGCTCCGCCCGCGCGAGGTCGAGCCCCTCGGGCAGGGCGAGCGCCGCGCCGGAGGCGTCCAGATAGGCGTCGAGCACCGCGGCGATGGCGCGGGGCTGCTCGGCGATCTCCTTGGACATGAAGTGCTTGTGCCCCGCCTTGTCGAGGCGTGCGACCTCGGCGCGGATGGTGCGCGCCGGTCGGTTCGCGCGGGCGCCCGCGGCGTCCACGATCTCGGCGCCCGCGCGGCGGATCACGGCGCGGTCGCCCTCCTCGAGGTAGGTGAGGCGGTCGGTCAGCGGCGCGAGCGCGATGGCGTCGGAGCCCACGAACATCTCGCCCTCGCCCCAGCCGATGGCGAGCGGGCTGCCGCGCCGCGCGGCGACCATCAGGTCGTCCTCGCCCTCGAAGAGGAAGAGCAGCGCGAAGGCGCCCTCGAGCCGGGCGAGGGTGGCGTCGGCGGCGGCGACAGGGTCCATCCCCTGCGCGATGTGGCGCGCGGTCAGATGCGCGATCGTCTCGGTGTCGGTCTCGGTGCTGAACTCGGCGCCGTCCCCGGCCAGCTCGGCGCGCAGGTCGCGGAAGTTCTCGATGATGCCGTTGTGCACGACCGCGACCGGCCCGGCCTGATGGGGGTGGGCGTTCGTCTCGTTCGGCGCGCCGTGCGTGGCCCAGCGGGTATGCCCGATGCCGATCTTGCCGGCGAGCGGTTCGTGCACGAGCCGGTCGGAGAGGTTCACGAGCTTGCCCACCGCGCGGCGCCGCTCCAGCCGGCCGGCGTTGACCGTGGCGATGCCGGCGCTGTCGTAGCCCCGGTATTCGAGCCGCCCCAGCGCCTCCACGAGCATCGGCGCGACTTCGTGGGCGCCGAGGATGCCGACGATTCCGCACATCTAGCTGTCCCCCGTCTTTCCTGCGCGCTCGCGCAGCATCTGCATGAGCCGCGCGGCGAGGCCCGGCTTGGTGACCTGGCGCGCGCGGCCGAGGGCGAGCGCGGCGTCCGGCACGTCCTCGGTGATGACGGAGCCCGAGCCGGTCATGGCGCCCGCGCCCACGCGCACCGGCGCGACGAGCATGGTGTCCGAGCCGATGAAGGCCCCGGCGCCGATCTCGGTGCGGTGCTTGGAGACGCCGTCGTAGTTGCATGTCACCGTGCCGGCGCCGAGGTTCGCGCCCGCGCCGACGGCGGCGTCGCCGATGTAGCTCAGGTGGTTGACCTTCGCGCCCTCGGCGAGCGTGGCGCCCTTGACCTCGACGAAGTTGCCGACGCGCACCTCCTCGCCGAGTTCCGCGCCGGGGCGCAGCCGCGCGTAGGGCCCCACGACCGCGCCGCGCGAGACATGGGCGCCCTCAAGGTGGCTGAAGGCGCGGATCGTCGCGCCGGTCTCGATCGTGACGCCCGGGCCGAAGACGACGTTCGGCTCGACGGTCGCGTCGCGGCCGATCACCGTGTCGTGGGCGAAGAACACCGTCTCGGGCGCGGTGAGCGTCACGCCCGTCTCGAGCGCCGCGGCGCGCGCGCGGGCCTGAAAGGCGGCCTCGGCGGCGGCGAGGTCGGCGCGGGAATTGACGCCGAGCATCTCCTCCTCCGCGCCGCGCACGACGGTCGCGCGCGCGCCCTCGGCGCGGGCGAGCGCGACCACGTCGGTGAGGTAGTATTCCCCGCTCGCCGCCGCCGGCTCCAGCCGGTCGAGGAGCGGAAAGAGCAGGCGCGCCGGCGCCGCGAGCACGCCCGAGTTGCAGAGCCCGATGGCGCGCTGGCCCTCGTCGGCGTCCGTCCACTCGACGATGCGCAGGAGATCGTCGCCCTCGGTCACGAGCCGGCCGTAGCGCGCGGGATCGGCGGGCTCGAAACCGAGGACGACCACCTCGGCCCGCGCGCGCGCCGCGGTCATCGCCTCGAGCGTCCCGGGCCGGACGAAGGGCGTGTCGCCGTAAAGCACGACGATGTCGCCCTCGAAGCCCTGCAGGAAGGGCGCGGCCTGCGCGACGGCGTGGCCGGTGCCGAGGCGCTCGGCCTGCACGGCGATGCCGGCCTCGGGCCATTCCTCGTGCGCGGCGGCGGCGACGTCCTCCATCCCGGGGCCGGTGACGACGACGACCCGCTCGGGCGCGAGGCTGAGGCCCGCGCGCAGCGCATGCGCCAGGAGCGGTGCGCCGGCCACCTCGTGCAGCACCTTGGGCCGGTCGGAGCGCATCCGCGTGCCCATGCCGGCCGCGAGAATAACAAGTGCCGTCGCCATGCCGCCCCTCTGCCGCTTTCGCTTTGCGCGCATCCCCCGTATTACCGACGGGCAGGGCGCCCGCAAGGCCGCGCCGTGTCACCAAGAGTTTCGGGCTGTAACAGGGGCGCGACCATGCGCACGGTGATCTTCGACCTCGACGGGACGCTCGCGGACACCAGCGGCGATCTGATCGCGGCTGCCAATGCCTGTTTCCGTGCCATGGGGGCGGGCGACGTGCTCGACCCGGTGCGGGACGCGGGTACGGCCTTCCACGGGGGGCGCGCGATGCTGCGCCTCGGGTTTTCCCGGATCGGGCACGACGCGGACGAGGCCGCGGTCGATCGGCATTACGACGACCTGCTGGCGGCCTACGAGGCGGCGATCGACGTGCACACCGCGCTCTATCCCGGCGCGATGGAGGCGGTCGGCGCGCTCTCGGATGCCGGGTACCGCGTGGGTATCTGCACCAACAAGCCCGAGCCGCTGGCCGAGCTTCTGACCACGCGTCTCGGCGTGCGCGACGCCTTCGCCTCGCTCGTCGGCGCGGGGGGGCTGCCGCGCAAGCCCGACGCCGCGCCCTTCGTCGAATCGGTGCGCCGCGCGGGCGGCGACCCGGCGCGCGCGCTTCTGGTGGGCGACACGGAGACCGACCTGCGCACCGCGCGCGCGGCCGGTGTGCCCTCGGTGCTCGTCACCTTCGGCCCCGAGGCCGAGCGCGTGGCGGCGCTGGGTCCGGAGGCGCTGATCGGGCATTTCGACGAAATGCCGGGCGTCGCGGCGCGGCTCCTGCCCTGAGCGTTGACGGGAGCCCGCCGGCCGGTCAATGAAGGCCCATGACCGCGCGCTTCACCGGCAGCTTCACCCAGCAGGAGCCGATCCCCGAGGAGGGGATCGAGGCGGCCGTCGCGGCGATGCGCCACGGCCGGCTGCACCGCTACAACCTCGCCCCCGGCGAGACGGGCGAGGTCGCGGCGCTCGAGGCGGAGTTCGCCGCCGTCACCGGCGCGCGCTACTGCCTCGCGGTCGCCTCGGGCGGCTACGCGATGGCCACCGCGCTGCGTGCCGCCGGCGTCGGCCCGGGCGAGGCGGTGCTCTCCAACGCCTTCACGCTCGCCCCCGTGCCCGGCGCCATCGCGAGCCTCGGCGCGCATCCCGTCCACGTCGGCGTGACGGAGGCGCTGACCATCGACCTCGACGATCTGGCGGCGAAGGCGGATCGGGCGCGCGTGCTGCTCCTGAGCCACATGCGCGGGCACATCGCGGACATGGACCGGCTCATGGCGATCTGCGACGCGGCCCAAGTCACGGTGATCGAGGATTGCGCGCACACCATGGGGGCGGCTTGGCGCGGCGTGCCCTCGGGCCGCCACGGCGCGGTGGGCTGCTATTCCACGCAGACCTACAAGCACATGAACTCGGGCGAGGGCGGGCTGATCGTCACC